>JAXMIV010000424.1:0-4306 GCA_034377045.1 Prosthecobacter sp.
ATCGAAAGGTCTATCAGTAATCCAAATGCGAGCAGGCGTAAAAACATCATGACAGGGTAACACGAAGCTACGCCACCAAGGCGAGCCTTTTGCAGGGTTCCTTACTTCGCCTCTGGATTGCGCAGGTAGTACAGATGGCCGTCTTCGGCGCCGCCGAGGAAGTCCGGCACGCCGTCACTGTTGAAGTCTACGGTGGTGGGGCTGACGTCGTGACCTTCGATGTTCGCATCCGAAAGCAGACCCATGTCCGCGAAGAACCAATTCCCATCGGCGCTGCGGGTTTGGCGCAGGAAGTTGGCGTTGGCGGAATTGAGCAGGATATCGATGAGACCGTCGCCATCCCAATCCATGAGGCACAGTTTGCGGCGGCCGCTTTTGCCGGCGATGCCAGCATTCAATCGCAATGGCTCACCGGCACGCATGGCGAGAGGATTCTTGATCTTCAGGTGGCTGAGCGGCTGATCCAGGAGGCCCGGTGTTTTCGCCTGCTCGTCCGCGCACAAAACCCGCTTCGGATGCAACAGCACCAATTGCCCATCCTTCTTCGCGCGCTCGAAAAAGGCCAGGTATCCCTCTTGATCCAGCATCACCAGGTCCATCAATCCATCCTTGTTCCAATCCACGCCCGCGGGCGTGGTGCGCCATTGCGTGAGCAAGGCCTTGCCCTCGGGGCGCAGCCAGCCATAGGCCAGCTCAGGCTGAGCGCCGTCCCATTCCACTTCGATGGGTTGCGCGGCGGCAAGCTTCGGCGCGTTGCGAGTCCCGATGTTTTTGTACCAGACCACTTTGCCGAGAATCGAGTTTAACAACAAGTCTGGCAATCCATCACCATTCCAATCGGCAACGGTTTGCGTCGTGTAGCCCCACTTGGCTTCACAAGGACCCTGGATCGAACCATTCGGGCCTGCCATTGGGCGGATGACCGTGCCGGCGGCTTGCAGTTGTTGCGCCGCAGCCCACTTGGGTTTCTCGATACCTTTGCCGCTGAGATTTTCAATGAAGACGACATAACCCGCCGTGTTGCCGCAGATGATATCGATGTCACCATCGTCATCCCAGTCAAAGCCACACGGCGTCGCCAGGGCGCCGACCTTTACCAGATCGGCTTCCTGCTGGAAGTAACGCGGTTCTTGAAAAAGCGGCGCCTTGTTGTCGAACTTGCCGCTGTTCTCAATGAACGCAACGCGGCCATCTTCATCACCAACGATCAGGTCAACGTCGCCATCCTTGTCCCAATCCATCGCCGCGGGAGTGATCATCTCCAGATCCATCGTCAGGTACTTGCCACTATCGGCCTTCAATCGTATGCCGAGCGCATACTTCGGCTTGGTGCGGTTGCCGGTGTTTTGAAAATAGGTGAAGCCATCCAGGAACTCACCGCACAAAAGGTCCAGGTCGCCGTCACCATCGAAGTCGGCAAAGTTGGGCGAAGGCCAGCCAAAGGTCTCCACGGGGCGATCCGTAGCCATCACCTTTTTCGGCTTGTCATAGGCCGGCTTGTCGTTGGTGCCGGTATTGCGCAGGACATACACATACCCGCGCAAGGGACCGTTCATCCAACGACCGTTTTGGTCATAAGCATTGTCCCAGCCATACTCCGTCCAGTCACCCACGCCGACGATGATGTCCTGATTGCCGTCGCCATCGAAATCCACCATGCGCCACATGTTGGCGCGCACTTTGTTCATGTGGGCATTCTCCGGAAGATCCAGTCGCACTCCCTTGTCGATTCCCGACTTGAGGAAATCCGGATGCAAGGTGCGGGGCGTCATGACCACGGGCTTCCCGTCCACATAACTGATCTGCACGTTCTGCGCACCTTTGCTGATGCGGACGCCGGGCTTGAACACCGGCATCTTGTTCTTCGAAGTATCGCCGGTGGCATTCTCAAAGAAGTACGTACCGTTGTAAGGCTTGTCAGGGCAGTTGACCACGAGATCAAAATCACCGTCACCATCGAAGTCCATTGGCAACGGCCACGCCCAAAGGCCGACACCCATGTCCACGACGAGACCAGGGTTGTTGTATTTGAGTGGCTGAAGACTGTCCGCTTCTGCGGAAAGAACGGAACTACACAAAAGAACTGCGAAGGCGAGGAGCGAAAGTCTCATAGGAGTAAAATGAAATGATGGAAACGTTATGCCAGCCGCACATCTCCGCACAAGGAGACTTTGATACCGAGTTCACTCAGCGCCGCGGCTTTGATGCGGGCGGCGCGATGCGCCTGCTTTTCGTTAGGCGTGTACACCACCTGGATGTGGTTGGATTTGTGGCGGGCCATCATTTGATCGCGTGACACACCTTTGAAGACGGCATGCATGATCGGCCACTGCGGCGTGGTTTCCTGCCAGCGACGCTGCGTCTCTTCCTCGGGAAGTTTCACCACCTCCGCCACGCCGATATCTCCATGCAGAGCGCCGTTCATGACAAACACGCGGCTCCAGACGATGTGACCGGGTTTGCTGATTCCCTTCATGGTGCCACCGCCGAGACGGAAGTACATGGGGGGCTGGCGTTCGCTGCTGGCGCCTTTCCAGCCGCCGATGAAATGCGCTGGCGGTGCGGCGCCGCTGATGAGGAGCACCCACACATAGTCTCTATCGAAAACCTGTCCCCAGCGCAGATCATGAAGCGTGTTCTCCGGCGCAAAACCCAACTCACGCCAGAGGCGATACGTGACCAGGCCATCAAGGCCCGCGCATTCATCCACCTCATTGAAGTGCGGCAGCGCCTCACCCTCAAACAAAACACGCCTGCCATCCGCGCTGCGCACCGGCGGCCGATCGGCGTTATTCAACATTCCCTCGACAAGATCACTGGCGGGCGTGAGGTCCTTGAGTCCCTGTTGATACTGAATGCCGATGGCGTCACAGCCGAACTCGTCGGCCAGGCGCATTGCAGCGATGTACATTTTGCATTGCAACAGCACCTGCGCTTCAGTCAATTCCGTGGCTTCATTGGTGCCGAGCTTCAGTTGCAGACCCTTCTTCTTCAACCACGCAAGCACTACCGCCGCATCCGCATCGCTGACGTTTTGCATCGTGGCGTAAAGGGTGGACTGGCTTAGGCGCTCCTTGAAACAACCGGTGGCATGCAAGAGATCATCCGGAATGATCGCGTTGAACATGCCCATGCAGCCTTCATCGAAGACTCCCAGGATGGCTTTGTGGCTGCGGAAACGCCGCCCAAAGTCGCGGCCGGCGCGCTCGTCTTCCGCAGGCAGTTTCAGCAGTGAAAGATCACGTACATGCGATTGATCATGGGTGACCGTACCCATGGTCAGCCACTCACGCAGACCGTTCTTGAAAAAGGCATCGCTGAAGGTTTCGCTCCACAGCGTCGAATAGCGCACGCCTGCTTTCGTGAGAGAAGCGTTCAGGTTCAAAAGGCCAACGAGTCCCGGCCACTGTCCGCTCCAGTTCGCCACCGTCAAGATCGGCCCGCGATGGGTCGTTAGGCCCGCCAACACATGATGTGAATATTGCCAGACCGCCTCGGCGACGATCAGGGGCGCTTCGGGATCGATCTTGCGAAACACTTCAATGCCCTCGCGTTGACTGGCGATGAAGCCATGCTTTTTCCTGGCATCGTAAGGATGCGCCCGCTTGATCTCGAAGCCCTCTGTTTTTACCGCGCGGCCGAGCGCTTCTTCCATGGCCTTCTGCGCGGCCCAGCAGGTTTGATTGGCGGCGAGACGCAAGTCGCCGCTCGCGACGAGATGGATGGTGCGGTGGGTGGGCATGGCAATCCGTATCCTGAAAGGAATCCCGCTGGCACACAAGATCGCAGTGATGCCCATCCTTGCGCCCCGCATGAGCATTCTTGACCTGGCGGCTTCTCAGCGCGTGAACGCCACCAGCTCATCGGTGATCAGAAAATCCTCACCCCAGAGCATCGGCATCATCCGGTGTTCGTCAAAGGCCTTGCGGTTGCTTCCCTGCATGAGCGGGCCGGTGCGGTTGCCGCCGTGTAGACATCCACCATTTTCGCCAGCCGGTCGCGCTGGGCCGGTGTCCAATAGATACCGCTGCCGTACTCGTCCCGCGTTTCCGGCTCGCCACCGTTGTTGATGGGCCCTTGCGAAAATTCCACCGCCACCGTGCCCTGCGCGGTTTTGAAGACGTAAGACGACGAGTAGAACTTAAACGCATGCACCCCGTTGGTGACCTGCGTGCGTTCCAGTTTATCCAGGCCGATGTCCATCCGCTTGAGGTAAAACTCATGCACCGGTCTCAGTTGGCGCTTGCTCAGAATCGTCCAGTCCTTGGTAATCTGCACGCTGATGTGCTTGTCCATGGAGGCCGTG
>JAXMIV010000425.1:0-11134 GCA_034377045.1 Prosthecobacter sp.
AGACGTCGATGGCGGGAAAGATCAGCGCGGTGGCGCCTTATGTCGTCACTGGAACTGCCGGAGACGCGAAGGGGATTGACCGCGTGGAGGTGGTGTTGAACGGTGGCGATCCGATCATCGCCACATTGGGCGCCACGACGATGCCGACAGCGGTGCCGTTTTCAGTGCCCATCGTGCCTTTGAATGGCGAGAACACCCTCGCCGTCACGGCCTACGATCTGCGTGGCAACCACACCACGGTGACGCGCATCTTCACCTTTGCGCGGCGCTATGAACTGGCGATTCTCCGCGACTACCCGGCTTTGGGAAGTGTGGTGCTTGTGGCGACCCCGGCTGCTTCGGCGTCCGCGTTGAGCCCGGCGTCCGGCAATCCCAGGAGATCGGCCATCCTTCCGGGCACGACGGTCAAGATCACGGCGACGCCGGCGGCGAAGATGGTGTTTAATGGTTGGTTAGACGCTCCGGCGGGCGCGGTGGTCACGGGCGATGTGATGACCTTCACGATGCCGGATGAGGACGTGGAAGTCACGGCCCGGTTTACCGGCGCGCCCTTCGCTGCGATCATCGGCGCGACGAACAGCTTTCAGGGCCTGCTACAGCCGGATTTCTCCACGGCCGACAGCAACAGCACGGTGGGATTGCTTACCGGCGCCCTGACCGCTTCGGGAGGTTTTACAGGCAAGGTCTCCATCGACGGCGTGACGCAGCCCTTCAGAGCGATTTTTTATGGCGACACGTCGTGTGTCTTCCTCGTCGCCGGTAAAAAGCAGAACGCGCTGACCTTTGGCGGGCGCACGCTGACCCTGGAGTATTGGCAGGATACGATCACCGCGAAGGTCACGAAAAACGGCGATGTCAGTGAGGGGCAGATCCGGCGCGCCAGTTACAGCCCCAGCTTCAAGGTGCCGTCCAATCTGCTGCTCCCCGGGTCCACCAAAGGCTACTATACCATGCGCCTTCCGTGGTCACCGCAGATACCGCCGGTGAACCCCTATCCCCGGGGGGACGGGTTTATGACCATCACATTGTCAACTTAGGGCGCGGCTTCCATTGCGGGTACGCTGGCGGATGGGACGACGATCACCGCGACCGCGATGCTAACCTCAGGCGATCACGCGCCCTTGTTCGTGGCCCTGCCCACGCCTGGAGGACCGGCCACAAATAAGGGCGGGTCTCTTTCCTGCGCCGTGTCGTTTTATCCCGATTATTCGGACACGGATGTCACGGGTTGGGACATGATGTGGTTCCGCCCTGCCGCTGCTGTTCCCCTTTACACCGATGGCTGGCCGGGCGGCATTGAGATCCACGCCGTGGGAGCTTTGTACTCGGCGGCCAAGAAGGTGCAGGAGACCTTGGACCTCGGAGTTGCGGATGCGACGAACGGCAATGCGGAACTGCAATTCACCGCAGGCAAACTCATCGCGCCGATCAGCAAGACCAACCTCAACATCAAAGGCAATACCGTGGTGAAGATCCCCGCCGGCGACAGCAGCTTCACCCTCACCATCAATGCCTCCGCGGGCACTTTCAGCGGCACTTTCCTGCCGAACTGGGCCTCCCAAGCCGCCACGAAGCCCGTCTTCAAGGGCGTTCTCCTCCAGAAAGGGAGTCGCAAGGGCGGCTTTGGCTACTTTCTCAGCAATGCGAAGAACGATCCCGACCCCGAAAGCGGTGGGGTGACGCTCAGCGCGCCGCAATGACGTGTTGAAAAAAGCGATTTTTGGTCGAAGTTTCGCTAATGGCAGCAATCACCAGAATGGGCAAGGCGAGCGCTTTTGGCTCACTATTCCCCCCGTTTTGGGGCAAAAAGAGGCAGGCTACCCGGGCGAAATCCTTCGCGCAAAGGCGTTTTTACACCTTGACGGGGCTTGCCAAGGTCAGCATTACTGGACGACTCCGGCGCTTTGCGTCTGGAGGTCCGCGTTTACTCTCCCCCGAATCCTCTCCCGATTATGATCCCCGGCGTCTCCTCTCTTAAAAGATCAGTGCTCTGTCCGCTGGTTGCGTTTGCGCTCCTGGGCGCTTTGACCGGCACCTCCGTGGCACAGGTGGCCTTGGACGCTCCCGCCGCCGTCGGCCGTCGCATCGTCAAGCAGATCGTGGTGGTTTTCAAAGGCGCTGTCACCATTGATGAAGCGCGGGTCCGGGCGCAGATGTCGACCCGCGAGGGAGAGCCCTACACGGATGAAGCCGTGGAGCGCGACATTCGCACCCTTTATGCCACCGGCGCCGTGGACAATGTGGACATCCAGGCCACGAACGTGACCGGCGGCGTACGCGTGACGGTGAGCATCTCCGGCCGCGGCGGCATCGGTGAGATTGGCTTCCTAGGCAACGCTGCCTTTGACAATGAGAAGCTGCGCAAGGAGATCGAAGTGAAGATCGGCGATCCAGTGGATGATGCGAAGCTGAGCACCGCCCAGCAGAAGATTCGCGAGCTTTATGAGAAGAAGGGCTTCACCGATGTGCTGGTGACCTATGAGGTGAGTCCCTCGACCAAGCAGGGGTTCTCCAGCGTGCTGTTTAAGATCGAAGAAGGCGGCCGCGGATTGATCGGTGATATCCGCTTCGAAGGCAACACACAGATCAGCGACCGCAAGCTGCGCGCCAAGCTCAAGTCGAAGGAGAAGACCTTCTGGCGCCTTTGGGGCAAAGCTGGAAAGCTGGACAATGAAGCCGTCCTTGAAGACGTGCGCTCCATTGAGCACGCCTATCAGGACGAAGGCTACGTGTACGTGAAGGTGGGCTATCGCCGTGAGGTCGTCAGCGACAGCAAAGTGGCGCTGGTCTTTGAAATCACCGAAGGCGGCAAGTATGATGTCGCGGCGGTGAACATTGAGGGCGTGACCGTCTTTACCAAAGATGAGCTGACTCCCGCCATTCGCACGGACGCAGGCTTCCCTTACTCGGGTTCCGATGTCCGCGGCGATGAAAAGATGATTCTCGATTATTATGGTTCCCGCGGTTATGCCGATGCGCGAGTGGACACTCAATTGACCGATGCAGGCCCCGGCAAACTGAATGTCACGTACCAAGTCACCGAAGGCGGCAAGTCTTTCATCCGCAAGGTGAACATCAGCGGCAACATGAAGACGGAGGATCGGGTGATTCGCCGTGAGCTGCCCTTCGCGCCGGGCGAAGAACTCAACACGGTCAAGCTGGAAGCTGCCAAAGCGACCTTGCAGAACATGAACTATTTTGAAGGGCCCGGGGAAGGCAATCCGTTGACCATCCGCCCTGTGGACACGGAAGTGGCCGGCTTTAAGGATGTGGAAGTGAATGTGACGGAGAAGCCGACGGGATCGGTGAATTTCGGCGCCGGCTTCAGCTCCATCGACAGCCTCGTCGGTTTCATCGACGTGACCCAGACCAACTTTGACATCACCGACTGGGGTGACTTCCGCGGCGCCGGTCAGCGCTTTAACATGAACATCCGTTACGGTCTGCGCCGGCAGGATTTCAACCTCAGCCTCACTGAGCCCTGGTTCATGGGTCAGAAGCTCTCGCTGACGACTGAAATCTTCTATCGCAACATGAACTACCTCTCCACGAGGTTTGACCAGACCAACGTCGGCGGGGCCATAAGCCTGCGCAAGCCGATCGGTCAAAACGCCTATGCGGAATTGGGTTACACGCTGCAGCGCATCGACGTCCGCGTTGACCAGGATATATCGACGACGCAGGTGATTCTCAATGAGGACGGTGAGTATACGGAGAGCAAGGTCGACCTTGGCTTCGTCCATGATACCCGCGACAGCGTCTTCATCACGCGCAAGGGACACAAGTTTGAGGCGGGTCTGATGGCCGCCGGCCTGGGTGGGGACGTCGAACTCTGGGGCGCCAACATGGGCGGCCAGCAATTCTTCAGCCTGCCGGGCGATACGATCCTGAGTTTCGAAGGCGCTGCGCGCTGGGTCGACGGATGGGGTTCCAGCGCCGCCGGCATGGCCGATGTGCCGATCTTTGAGCGGTTGTTCCTCGGTGGCGCCAACAACCTGCGCGGGTATGACTACCGCGAAGCCGGACCCAAGGACATCAGCGGCGAGCCGCTGGGTGGCAATTTCTCCGTCTACGGCAGCCTGGAGTTCTCCTTCCCGATCATTGAGAAGGTGCGCGGCGCAGTTTTCTGGGATGTGGGCATGGTCTCGGGCGCGCCGGATCTGCCGTTGGCGACCGTCGCCCCGCGCCGTCTGGGTGGTCCTATTGTTGGCGACGGTGAAATTTACTCGAACGTCGGCATTGGTGTGCGCATGTTCTTGCCGGTGGGTCCGATCCGCCTCGACCTGGGTCTGCCGCTGGTGAAAGACGAGTTTACCGGCGACAGTCCCCGCTTCCAGTTTAACATGGGCTATAAGTTCTAACGTCTTTTCGGGGCTGCTGTCTGAGCTCCGGCCCCAATTTCCGCAAAATCTCCATGAATCGAATTCTCACCGTAGTTGCCCTCCTCGTCAGTGCTGTTTCAGCCCACGCCGCCGACCTGAAATTTGGCGTTGTCGACATGTCCAAGGCCTTTTCCGAATTTCACAAGACAAAGGAAGCCGCTGAAAAGTTCAAGGCCAACGTCGACAAGGCCCAGAAGGAGATGAATGACCGGTGGTCGGTTTACAAGAACCTCATGGTGGAGATGCAGAAGCTCAAGAAGGAAGCCAGTGACCCGATCATGACCAATGATGCCCGGGCCAAGAAGGCCGCCGAGTTTGAGGAAAAAGGCCGGGAACTGCGCTCGCTCGAACAAGATATTGGCGAACAACAGAATCGCCGCTCCGGGCAGTTGAAGCAGGAAGACATGCAGATTCGCAAAGGCATTTACGACGAAATCCTGGTGGTCGTGAAGGACAAGGCCAAGGCGGATGGTTATGACTTCATTTTTGACAAGTCCGGCATGAGCCTTTCGACCGTCCCCGTGCTCATCTACTACAAGGACGCGGTGGATATCACCGATCAGATCATCGTCGAGTTAAACAAGGACGCGCCGCCCCCGGCTGCAACCCCGGCTCCCGCCCCTTCTTCTTCCGAAACTATCAAGCCTGCCACCAAGAGCAGCAAAAAGAAGTAGACCAGCACGCGGGGTACCATTTTAGGGCACGCCGCAAACCGGCGTGCCTTTTTCTTTGAGCCTCATGAGCACCTCCCTCACCCATCAACAACTCGCCGAACTGCTGGGCGGCGAATTGATTCGCGGTGACCCGAATGGCTTGGTCACGGGTCTCAATTCCATCGGCGATGCCGTTTCCGGAGATGTGACCTTCCTGGGCAATAGCAAATACGTGAATGCGCTGAAATCCACCCGCGCAACCGCTGTGTTGGTGAGCAAGGACTTCAGGGATTTCGCGGACAGTGTGGCGTACATCGCCGTGGAGAATCCGACACTGGCCTTTTCCGCGGTCATCCGCCATTTCGGCCCGCCCATTCGCGCCTTCGTTCCCGGCGTGCATCCCACGGCCAACGTGGCGGCCTCGGTGGTCTTTGATCCGGCGCGTGTCTGCATTGGCCCGAATGTGGTGATTGAGGATGCGGTGTTGATCGGCAACGGCACCCACATCCAGGCTGGCGCTTTCGTGGGTCACGGAACGCGCATTGGCACGGATTGCATGCTGCATCCCAATTGCAGTATCCGGGAACGGTGTGTCATTGGTGACCGCGTCACCATTCATTGCAATGCGGCGATCGGCGCGGACGGTTTCGGCTTTCAGTTCTCCGAGGGCCGCCACGTCAAGATTGAGCAGGTCGGCATCGTGCAGATTGACGACGATGTGGAAATTGGCGCCTGCACGACCATTGACCGCGCCCGCTTTGGCCGCACCTGGATCGGAGCGGGAACGAAGATCGACAACCTGGTCCAGATCGGGCACAACGTGATCCTTGGAAAGCACTGCATCGTTTGTGGTCAGGTGGGTATCGCGGGCAGCACCCGCATTGGCAACCACGTGACCTTGGCGGGGCAGGTAGGGGTCTCAGGCCATTTGGAAATTGTCGACCAGGTGACGCTTCTCGCGCAGGCCGGTGTGCTCAAAGACATTGCGGAGCCGGGGGCCTACATCGGCCATCCCGCCGTCCCGGCGCAGGAGGGGCGGAAAAGTCTGCTGCTGGCCTCCCGTCTGCCGGACATGGCGGATCGCATCCGGCAACTGGAACGCAAACTCGCCGAATTCGAAACGCGCCCCACCTGAGTGCGCCTTCAACGTCGTCAGACGCGCGTTAGTTGCCGTCGCAGCGACAGCTCCACGCAGGTGATTAGGATCCCCAGGATAAACAGGATCACCATGGCGTTGATCCACAGCGTGTCGAAGTCCGTGCCGAAGTATCGCTTCACCGTGCCGAAAAAGACATTGGCGCTGGCCTTGCGGCGGTAGTCCTCCCGCTCCATTTCCGCCTTGGTGACGAGATCCAGGACTTTGCGGTTCACGTAGACCTCTTCGGCGCTGACGCCGTCCTGCTGCTCCAGCGCAGATTGCAGCAGTGCCGGCGTCAAGCGGCCGCGAATGGTGGCATTGCGAATGTCCCGCAGCTTGCGCGCGGCCTCCTCGTTATTCCGGGCATAGAGGCCGGAGACCACGGCGAGGCCCTGCTTAGCGGCATCGAGGTCGCGCTGTTGTTCCGGAGTCATCTTGATTTCCGGGGGCAGGTTCACCAGTTGCTGGATGCGCTGTTCGAGTTGGTCCTGCGCGCGGGTCAGCGGATTGAGTTTGGCTTGGGAGATGAGCATGGCCTCATAGCTCCAGCGCAGGGGCATGAACTGACAGATAAAGGGCACCTTGAGTTTGCTCGGTTCATCTTCCTCCGTCACGCCGGCCTTGGTCAGCCAGCGTTGCAGGGAGTAGACGAAGTCGAGATTCTTGTTCATCTCCTCATACTTGATGAGTGCGCCCCCGAGGATGATCTGCGGGATGAGAATCAGCGGGATGGCGTTGATCGCAGTGCGGTTGTCATTCACCAGGCTGGAGATGAGCAGCCCCAGGCAGACACCGGTCAGCGCCGTGGCAAACATCCACCACAGGTGGGCCAGGAACATGTCGCGTATCTCCAGCACCCAGTTCCCGATCGCCAGATAGATGATGCATTGCAGCAGCGCGAAGGTGGAGAGGGAGAGAATCTTGCCGACCAGGTAATAGAACGTGCGCAGGTTGTGATTACGCTCCCGGCTCAACGTGTGGCGGTCGCGGATGATCTCGTCAGCACTGTTAGTTAGGCCGAGAAACATCGCCACGACCAGGCTCATGAAGAGGTAGGTGGGAATGTGAAACGCCGTGGCGAAGGTGTAGTTCTCCTCCTCGGAATACTTGAGCACGGAGGAGATCAGGAAGCCGAGCAGCGGCGCTTCCAGGAGAGTCGTCAGGAGGTTGGTGCGGTTGCGCAGCTTGCTGAGGAAGGCGCGTTTCAGCAGGGTGAAGAAAAGGATGCTTTCCTCTCGCAGCGTGTGGCGCGGCGGCTTCGGCATGGCACGCGATCGATTGCTGCCCTGGGTCTCATCCCGGGGGCGGGCGATCAGGTTGGTGCTGCCGGGATAGGCCTGCGCTTTGGCCATGCTCTCCAGCAGCAGGTGGCTCTGGTAACGGTCGCGCCAGAAATTGGGTGGGAAGCGGCGCGCGGCGACGAGGTGGCCGTCCGCGCTGCGTTCATGAATGATGTCGCCACCGATGTCCCGCAGGGGCGTCTCCAGCACGTCAAAGACGAAGTCAGGCGTGAGGTTGGCGGGCATCTCGTCTTCGCGCTGCCCCGTCTCATCGTTGTAGGCCTTCCAGAAGTAATCAATCATCCCCTGCGGCGTGCCGAAGTACGCCATCTTGCCGCCTTTGTCGAGCAGCAGCGCTTTGTCGAACATCTGCAGCAAGCGCATGCTCGGCTGGTGGATGGAGGTCAGGACGATCTTGTTGCGCGCCAGGCTGCGAATGATCTCGAGGACGTGCTCGCTATCCTTGGAAGACAGACCGGAGGTCGGTTCATCGAAGAGATACACATCCGAAATGCCGATCATGTCCAGGCCGGCATTGAGCCGCTTGCGCTCACCGCCAGAGAGGAACTTTTGCTGCTGGGTGCCGGCCAGGCGGTTGCGCAGATCCGCGAGGCCGAGTTCCGCCAGCTTGGCCTCCACCCGCTTGCGGCGTTCTTCGGTCTTCAAGTGCGGGCAGCGTACGGCTACGGAGAAGTCGAGATTCTCCTGCACCTTGAGCAACGGATCGAAAGCATCCTCCTGGGGGATGTACCCGATGTAGGGCTTCAGATTCTCCAGGTTCGGATACAACGACAGGCCATTCATCAGCACATCCCCGCCGCGGGCACGCAGTTGCCCCCCCAAGACGCGCAGGAGCGTGCTCTTGCCGCAGCCGCTGGGACCCATGACGCAGATCATCTCGCCGCGCCGCGCCAGGAAACTGATGCCATCCAGCGCGGTGTCGCGGCCGTCAAACCGGTGCGAAAGCTCGCGAATTTCCATCTGGCGGATGGTGTTGCGCTCTTCCTCAATGATGCGGTCGCTGAAATGGCAGCGGAGAAACTGACCTTCACCGAGAGTGATGGTGTCGCCGTCATTGAGCAGGATGCGCTCTCGCACCGGCACCAGCCCGACATAGATGGGCCGCGAGGAACGCAGCACCTCCAGTTCGCCGGTTTTCTGCGCGTAGTTGCATTCGATGCGCAGGAGGATTTCCCCTTCCGTTTCTTCTGATAGAAGGATGTCGCCTTCCTCCAGCAACTCCGGCTTGTTGGAGACGAGGTAGGTGTTGCGGCTGCCCTCCAGGCGAAATTGCCCGCCAAACTCCCGCGCGCGCAGGCGGAGTTCGCGCAGAGAGATTTCAACTTCGCCCTTGGCGACGATGCTGTCTTCGATCGATGCCTCGATGACGGTGCCCTCCCGCAAACGGACGCCGTTGATGGTGGCATCGGTATTGCGCAGCGCCTCGACTGTCACCCCCAGGCCGAAGCTGAGCCGCAAGTTGGTCCCGCGGGTGCGCTGCGGCGCCATTTCCGCATCGCCCGTTTCGGTCAGGGTCAGGTAAAGCTGGGAACCAGTGACCGTCTTCTTCGAGTTGAAGTAGGAGATGAGGTCGTTGTAATCGAGGGTCACATCCTCCAGCACGACGCGTTCGCCGGGATAGAGTCGCGAAAAATCTCCCGGGGGTTGCCGGCGGCTGCGCACCAGGATGGGCACACTGCCGGTGTTCTTCAACAGCACCAGATTCTGATAACGGAAGGCCACGACGGAACAGCCTGCGGAGAGGGACCGGAGGAGCACATCGGCGGTCGCGTCCGAGCCGACACGGAGGGTTTCCAGAGGCTGGCCGCTTTTCGTCGTGAATTCTTCTTCCTGCGGTCGGTCGCCGGCATTGAGCTGATAAACGATATCGATGGCCTGGGCGGCGATGCCCAGATTGGTCATGAACAGATAGAATTCCACCATCTGCCGCTGGTTGCTCTGCGAACGGGAGATGAGGAGGTAGAGCTGTACGCAGAGCAGGACCTTCTGCTCAATGGAAAGTTGATTGCTCAATTCCTTGGCCCGCTGTCCCAGATCCTGCGGCTGTTGCAGCGCTTCGAAATACAGGCGCCGCATGTCGGCATAAATGTCGCCCGAATAGTCGTAGCGCATGTAGCCCAACGAGGATTCGATTTCCTCTTCCGCCACGTCACCATCCAGTTTGCTGAAACCGGCGAAGACTTCGATCAGAACGGGCAGCATCGAATTGCGCGTTGCCGAAACCTGCGTGCCGTCGTCCGTGGGCGCGAAGAATTTCTGCCACCAATGGAACGGCGAGAGCCACCTCTTTGCCGTTGCGGCTGGGCTGGAAGGCTCCGGCTTCCGGCTCAGGTTCGGTCGTGGCATCTGGGCTGTGCTCATTCAGGTCGCGCTCAGCAGGTCATCAGGCCTGGCTGTACCATTCGGTCGCGAATTATCGCTGAGCCTGCCATAAAGACAACCCGCAGAATCGCATTGTATCAGAAACGGGTTCCGTGGCAGTTTGGTGGCGGTCGTTGTCCCCCTGTTCGCCATGTCCACAAAACTCAAGCGTCGTCATTTCATTCATGGTTCCGTTGCCGCCGGCGCCGTGGGCCTGCCAAAAGCATTGCAAGCCGCCGCGGAAAGCTCGGCACCCGGCTTTCAGCGCCTCACCCTGGACACCGATGTTCTCGTCTGTGGTGGTGGTTGCGCGGGGACAGCGGCAGCCCTGAGCGCCGCGCGGCAGGGGGCGAAGACCTTGTTGATCGAAAAGGCGCCCTTTGCCGGCGGCATCATCACCAGCGTTGGCCTGCCGTTCTTTGACGGCATCGCCGACATCAAGGACAACACCGTCGTCGTCCGCGGCATCGCGCTGGAGTTGCTTTCCAAGAGCGGGGTCTGCGCGCCTGATGCCACGCGCATGGAGAAGCACAACCCGGTGATCCGCAACACTTTCGAATTCAAGACACTGCTCGATCGTGAACTGCTGGCGCTGAAGGATCATTTGAAAGTCTTGTTCAACTCCTTCGTCTGTGGCGCTGAAACCTCGGGTGGCCGCATCACGGAAGTCCTGGTCGCAAACAAAGACGGCCTGGTGCGGGTGCGCCCGAAGGTGGTGGTTGATTGCACCGGCGATGCCGACGTGGCGGCTTGGGCCGGCGCGCCTTACGAACAGAGTGCCGAAGTGCAGCCCCTGACGTTGCATTTCCGCATCGGGCATGTGACGAAAGCCAAGGATCTGGTGAAGAACTGCCGCGCGGCCCTGGTGCGGGCGCAGGAGCGCGGGGAATTGCCGCATTTCTATGGTCCCGGCATCATGTTCATGTTTGCCGCCGACGAGATCTACATCCACGGCGTGCGGGTGCCCGCCAACCCGACGGACGCCGGCGACCTGACGCGCGCGGAGATGCAGGGCCGTGCCGATGCGCGGACCATGTTTCAGGCCTGGAAACGCGAGGTGCCCGGTTTTGAAGAGTCGTACTTTCTGCAAGCCTATCCCTGGATCGGCGTGCGTGAATCGCGCCGCCTGATCGGCCAGCACGTGCTCAGCGAGGACGACATCATGAAAGGGCGCGCCTTTGAGGACGCCATTGCCACGGGCTGCTGGTACCTGGATCTGCATCCCAACAAGACGACTCTGGGCAGCGCCAACGACTTCCAACCGGAGAAGGTGCAACCCGCGCCCTATGACATTCCCTA
>JAXMIV010000426.1:0-3929 GCA_034377045.1 Prosthecobacter sp.
GGGAGCCTCGAGATGCTGCCGCAGATTGCGGGCTTGATTGGCAAAGAACTCTTCCACCGTGGTACCCTGTTCGCGGGTCCAGGCACTCAGATATTGAAGATCCGCATCTTCAATGGGAATGGTGATTGTGGACATGGACTACAGTTTAGGCCAAGTTTGAAAAGTGGCAATGGTGGCGTTGCAGCGGCGGCTGGGAGGTTCCGTTGATTCTTGCCAATCGTTCCCTTTTCGCGGACGCAATTCCGCCGTTATCTAACCCAATGCCCATTCACCTCGAAACTCCGCTCGCCGACGTGCCCGGCATGCCCGCGCGCGTGGCGAAGCTGCTGGCGAAGGAAGCGATCGAGAAAGTGGCGGAGGTGCTGGCGGCGTTGCCCTTTCGGCATGAGGACCGGCGGCACATGGAAAGCCCGGCTTTGCACGCTGGGGAGGCGCCTTCGTGCCATCAAGTGACCGTCACAAAATGTACCAAGCGTTACTTTGGCCGCCGGCGCGGCGCGGGGGCCTTTGAAGCGGAGACGGTGCCGCTGCGCGGCGGCGGCATGGGTGCGGTGCTGGTGCTGCGTTGGTGGAACATGCCCTTCATGAGCAAGGCCATTGCGGAAGGTCAGGAATTGATCGTCTACGGCCGCATCAAGGAGATCAAAAGCCGTCTCTTCATGGATCATCCGGAATATGAAGTGATGGGCGGCGAAGATGAGGCGGTGAATGTTCACACGGGCCGCATCACGCCCATCTATCGCCTGCGCGGCGGAGTCACGCAGAAGGCGTTGCGCACGGCGGCGTGGTTTGTGTTTCAGGCGTTGGAGGATCGGCTGCTTGCCGATATCCTGCCAGCGCCCAGCGCCATGGGCGAGTTTGCGGGTTGGAGCCGGGCGCGGGCGCTCAGGCAGGTCCATTTTCCGGAGAGCCTTGAGGAGTTGGAGAAGGCGCGCCGTTACCTGGCCCTGGAGGAGTTTTATGGTTATCAACTCCGCGTCGTGCGGCGGCGGCGTACCGTTCTGGAGTCAGGCGGTCACGCGCATCCCTGCGGTCCTTTGGCGCAGGAGTTTCAGGAATCGCTGCCCTTTGCATTGACCGGCGCGCAGCAGCGATCGCTGGAAGAAATCCAAAGGGACATGGCCATGACCACGCCCATGAATCGCCTTTTGCATGGCGATGTCGGCAGCGGCAAGACGGTGGTGGCCTTCGCGGCGATGCTGGGCGCCGTGGAGTCTGGCAAGCAGGCCGCGCTGATGGCGCCCACGCAAATCCTGGCCGAGCAGCATTTCCTCACCGCGCGCAAGTGGCTGGAGCCGTTGGGAGTGCAGGTGGCGCTGCGGACCGGGAGTCGTGACGAAGATGGCAGTGGTGTCGAACTCTTCGAACCGCGCCGGGCATCGCGGCAAGGTCCGCAAGTGATGATCGGCACCCACGCCCTGCTGCATGACAAGGAGTTGATGAAGAATGTGGGCATGGTGGTGATCGACGAGCAGCACAAGTTCGGCGTGGCACAGCGCGCGCGCTTGATTCAGAAGGGCAACACACCCGATGTGCTGGTGATGACCGCCACGCCGATTCCCCGCACCCTCACCCTAACCATTTATGGTGATCTGGACGTTTCCACCATCGATGAGCTTCCCAAGGATCGCGGCAAAATCATCACCAAGGTGCGCCCGGCCACCAAGCAGGCGGAGGCCGTGAAGTTTCTGCGCGAACAACTGGATCAGGGGCGGCAGGGTTATCTGGTCTTTCCCTTGATCGAAGAATCGGAAAAGCTGGACGTCACCGCAGCGAAGAAGGGTTTTGAAGAATGGAGCAAGCTGCTGGCGCCGCACGAGGTCGGTTTGCTGCATGGCAAGCTTAGCGCGGAAGAGAAAGAGTACGTGATGCGGCAGTTTCGCGCGGGCAGGGTGCAGGCTCTGGTGTCCACGACCGTGATTGAAGTCGGTGTCGATGTGCCCAATGCCACCGTCATGTTTATCCATCACGCGGAGCGGTTTGGACTGGCGCAGTTGCATCAGTTGCGCGGGCGCATTGGCCGCGGTGGCCACGCTTCCTACTGCGTGCTGTTTGTGAACGAGAAGGATGATGAGGCGAGGGCGCGGCTCGGGATTCTGGAGGAAACCACGGATGGTTTCCGCATCTCCGAAGAAGATCTGAAGCGGCGCGGTCCGGGCGATGTACTCGGCAAAGCGCAGAGCGGCCAGGCGCCGCTGAAATTTGCCGAACTGCTCGCCGATACGCGTCTGGTCAGGCTGGCCCGTCAATTGGCCGAGCGCACCCTGGATGAAGATCCTTGGCTCAAAGCGCCCCGCCTCGGACCGGTACGCGAGTCCGTGTTCCGGGATGAGGGCCCGCAGGCGATGCTGCAATGAGGCTGCGTTACCTACTTCCGCCCAACATAAACAAATGCCGGCGGCATGTTCGCCCACACGACGCGGCTGGTTTCGACACCCGGAAGTTGCTCATGCAGGAGGCTGCGAAACTGCCGCCCGCTGGGCAGATGATGAAAGCCCCAATAGGCGAAGGTCGCAAAACAGCCGCCGGGCGCCAGATGTGGCAGGACATTATTCAGAATGGCCACCTGCAAGGCGCGCGGAAAAGCCGTCCATGGCAGGCCGCTGACGATGACGTCGAAAGGCGCCTTGCCCTGGCAATAGCCGGCGAGATCGAAGTCCTGGGCCGGCGCGGTCACGAAGCTCAGGCTCGGAAACCGCGGTCGCAGCGTGCGCACAAAGGTGTCATTGAGTTCGATGCCCAGATAGTCGGAACTCCGCGGCATGGTGTCCTGGATGGCTGCGGTGAAAGCACCCGTACCGGGCCCCAGTTCCAACACATGTCTGGCGCGTCCGACCTCCGCGGCTTCCATCATGCGGGCCGCCAGGATTGGGCTGGAGGGCACAACTGCGCCCATGGTTTGCCAATTGCGCAGGAACTCATGAAAGAAGGTGGCGGCAGACATCAGTTGGGAAATTACGCTAGCGTCGCTTGCGAAATGGCGCGAACGTTTTTCCTTGTTTGGCGTTCTAACCTTGCTCATGCGTCTGAAGTCACCCCTTCCTAGCCTTGCTCTAGCCGTCCTTTTTCTTGCGGGCTGCCAGGCGCCTTCGTCGAGTGTGAGCTATAAGATCACCCTCAAGGATGGCCGCGAGTACCTCAGCAGCGGCCGCCCCGAGTACCAGAGGAAGACCGGCTATTACCGCTACCGAACCTTCCAGAAGCGCGATGCCCTGCTGCGCGCGGATGAGGTGTTGATGATCGAGGAGCAGGGAGTTTAAGGGATGGCCCATGACCCGATGAACCGTGGCCAGGGACAGGGAAGGCCGCTCGTCCTGGCGTCCCAGTCACCCCGCAGGATCGAACTCTTGCGCGAGGCCGGTTATCAGTTCGACATCCTCGTGCCGGAGGTCGAAGAGGTCCATGATGCCAGCTTCACGCCCGAAGATCTGACCATCGAAAACGCCCGCCGCAAAGCCGTGGAGGGCGCCCTCAGCAGGCCGGAGGCACTGGTCATTGGCGCAGACACTTTAGTCTACATCGATGGTGAGCCTTTGGGCAAGCCCCGTGACTTGGATGAGGCCCTGGTTATGATGCGGCGGTTGTCTGGACGCCGGCATCAGGTCTGCACCGGGGTTTTTATGGCCTGGGAAGGCGGCTCGGATGGGTGCGGTTTTTATGTCATCACGGACGTCACCTTTCTGCCGCTGACGGATGCGGTCATTCGCGCCTACCACGCCCTCGTTAACCCACTGGACAAAGCTGGCGCCTATGGCATCCAGGAGGCCGGCGAGATGATCCTCGATCACTACGACGGCTCTTGGACGAACGTCATGGGATTGCCCATGGAGCGATTGGTCGAGGAACTGAATGCCCTCACACCATCTCCGCCATCGTGCCACGCGTGACACCGAGTTGGGACTGGGCCTTGAGCTCGCGCCAGATGTCCT
>JAXMIV010000427.1:0-5459 GCA_034377045.1 Prosthecobacter sp.
AAAACATCGACGCCCAGAATCGCATGCGCAACGACCTGGATGATTACCTCTTCAATCTTCAAATGAAGAAAGGCTTCGCTCTGACCTTCGCTCAAATGGATGCGATCATCGAAGCCATCATTCGCATCGCCATCCATCGCACCCATGACATCCCCGATTGAGATCGAGACCAGCGCTGGACTGGCGACACTCAAGCACTCAAACCGCAAGACTCTTGCTTTGAGCGTTCTGCCCGACGGCAGCCTCGAATTGGTCGCTCCCCGTACGGTGTCTCTTTCCGCCATACTGGCTAAAGTCGAGAAGCGTCGCAATTGGATCAATGCACAGCGGCGAGCCTTCAATGAAATGAATGCTTTTCGCCCCGTGCACCGATACGTGAATGGCGCCACGCACCGCTATCTGGGCCGACAATATCGCCTCAAGATCACGAAAGGAATGCCAGCGACGGTAACACTGCGGGGGGCCTACCTTCACGTTCGAACTCTCGAACCATCCGAGACTGCTATTGGGCAGGCTCTTCAAGTTTGGTATCGCCGGCATGCGCAGGAACAGTTCGGCAAGCGTGTATCGGCATGGACGGAATGGTGCAAAAACCGCCGCCTGCCCAAGCCGCACTTTCGCCTTCGCTCCATGCACAAACGCTGGGGCAGCGCTGCACCCGATGGCACCATCTACCTCAATCCGGAACTGATCCGGGCTCCATCTGCGTGTGTCGACTACGTCATCGCCCACGAAATCTGCCACCTCAAACACCCCGATCACGGAAGGCAATTCTGGGGTCTTCTGCAGCAACTCGTGCCAAATTGGAAGCTCTTGAAAGCAAGGCTGGAGAGGGGTGAGGGTTAGTCTAGGGGACAGTCCAACGTTGGTGACGTAGTGATGTGGATTCGCAACTCTGTCATAGATAGCACACCCTCGTCATCGGAATGACGAGCTACGTTCCTGATGGGCGTTTGTGGCGTCCCCTCAAATCCGAAACAGCTTCTTGGCGTTCTCAAACAAGATTTTCCGTTCCACCGTTTTGTTAGGCGCCAGCTTCCGGATCATCGCAATCGTTCCCGCTCCCTGGCAGCCGGGGCCGCGGCCTAACCGGTCGGCGCAGTCGCTGCCGTAAAGGATCTTGTCCTGATGGCGGTCGAAGAAACCTTTGGTGTGATCTTCGTCGCGGGTCAGGGCGTTGAGGCCGGAGCCGGCGGACATGTCGGCGAACATGTTCGGGTAATCGGAGAGATAACGGTCGGTTAGGCCGCCGGGGGTTACTTTCCCTTTCGGATAGTTTTCCTTGGAATCGTGATTCTTGTCGATGTTCCCCCAGAAGGCCTGCGCATGGCCGATGAAGTTGGTCTTCGGGTACTTGGCCAGCATGGTGTGCAGCCGGTCATAACCGAGGTTGTACGTGAGGTGCTGAAAGTGCATCAGGATCGGCACATTGTAAGCGGCCGCCAATTCATAGAGCTTCTGACTGGGCGCGGAGTCGCACTCCACCTTGAATTTCTGCTCGCCGATGATGCAGGCGCCGAGTTCCAGCCACTTTTCGATCTCGGCGGGCGCGGACTCGAGGTCAGTCACTTCATTGGCGCCCCAAAGGTATTCGCCCACATGCTCCTTGGCGATCTTCATGCAGCTTTCGGTGCCGTAGCAGCGGGCGGCGAGGCCGTTGGACTTGCCGTTGTGCGTCGATGGCCGATCCATCGGGGTGCCGGCGGGCAGGAGGATGGTGTGCGTCACACCCATGGCCTTTTGATGCATGAGCAGGTTGGCGTCATCCCGGTCATGATAATGGGTATGCTGGTGAATGTCCAAAATGGGGTCACCCACCGGCGCTTCCTGCCCCGGCAGGAGGGAGGTGGAAACCAGACCCAGGGAGGAACTCAGAAAGGCGCGGCGTGAGATCGAATGCATGGCACCAGACTACGCAAAACGATCACGCTTCTTCGCAGAACAAATCACTCACATGCCCATGCCGCGATTGCCTTCGACCCATTTCCTCAGTGTCGGCACCAAAAGCACGCTGCCGACGATGATGCCGGCGCCGGCGTAAAATCCGGGGCTCATGTGTTCCCGCGAACCGAAAATGAGTACTGCCAGGATGATGCCGTAGACGGGTTCGAGGTTGTAAATGACATTCACAGTAAACACGGAAAGCCGCCGCAGCACATGCATGTAACCCGCGTAGGCGCCGACGGTGCAGACACTGGCGAGCAACACCAACCAAACGACATCCAGCCAGCTTGGCACCACGAGACTGCCCGCCTGCGGCAGCATGATCAGCCAGCCCACGACGCTGATGGCAAACGCACCCGCCATCTGGTAAAAGCCCATGATTCCATAGTGCCAGCGCGCCACGAGTTGCTTGTTGATCACCGAGAACAAGGCGGCCAGCAGCGCGGATAAGATGCCCACCGTGAAACCCAGCCAATAACGCAACTCCACCTCATAGATCATCCATACCGCCCCGACGATGACCACTCCCACCACCAACTCCAGGGGCCGCCACCGGCGGGTGCCATCCACCCACGGCTCGATCAAGGTACACCAGAGCATCGCCGTCGGCAGCGCCGCCAGACTGACCGATGCCGTCGCCAAGCGTGCCGAGCCAAAGAAGAGCATCCAGTGCAGCCCGAGGATGGCGCCGACGCCGAGCATCTTGTGCGCCTCCGCCCGTGGCACCTTGAGGCTCCTCCCCATGAGCCGCTCCAAGCCGGCAAATCCCAGCGCCGCCAGCAGTGTCCGCCACAGCACCACATCGACGGGCGGCAGCTCAATCAGCTTCCCCAAGATGGCGGTAAAGCCCCAGGCCAGGATCACCAGATGCAGCAGCAAATACTCACGCACCGCCCACGAGTACCGCCAAACTCATTCGTGTCATGACTTTTACGAGGATCATGTTAACTTTGAACTTTGATAATTCGCCCGAAACTGCTATCAAAGAAGCCATGTCCGGACTTGTGCGGCTCGACCACCTCATCTCCCTCCTGGATGACGAATCCAGCGTTGTGCAGGAAGCTGTCCAAAAAGAACTGGCCAGCATGCGCCAGGAGTTGCCCGAGCGCCTCCGCGACCTCCAGCGGCCGCTGACCGCCCAGGAGGAACACCACGTCACCCGCCTGCTGGAGCCCGCGCGCCGGACGGAACTCGAAGAAACCTGGATGCGCTGGCGCTGGCTCGATTCGCCAACCGCGCAGCTTGAGGAGGGCCTCGCCCAGATTTCCGCCTTCCTCAGCGGTTGGCGCACCCTGCCCGGAGACCTCGCCCAGCGACTGGATGCCCTCGCCGAGGAAGCCTTCCGCGACCAGGGCCGCATGAACGCCCGCGAACTTAGCGAGTGGCTCTTCTCCGTGCGTGAAGGCACGGTCCGCTTTCGCGGCAACAGCAAGGATTACTACTCCCCCCACAACAGCAACCTCTTCTGGGTGCTCGATACCGGCCTGGGCAACCCCATCAGCCTGTCCTGCCTCTACCGCCTGCTCGGGCAGCGTTTTGGCCTCGAAATTGATGGCTGCAACTTCCCCGGCCACTTCCTCGCCCGTGTCGACCTCGGCGGCCGCACCTGGCTGGTGGACTGCTTCAACCGCGGCCGCTTCATGCTCGCCTCGGATGTCGCCCGCCACCACCCGGCCGCCAATCCCGCCATGGACGACGTCATCCATACGTCCGCCTCGACGGACACGATCCTGCTGCGCATTCTCCGCAATCTCGACGAATCCTACGAACGCCTGGACAATCTGCCTCACCGCCAAATCATGCGCCGCCTGGCCGTGAAGCTGATGGAGGACTAAGCGCTTGCTTTTTCGGGCTCGCACCCGACGGAAAGAACCTTGTTCCGTTCGTCGTGTCTTTTGGTCGCTTCTTGCCCCCACCCCCCATGTCCGATACCGCCGCCGCCGCCGCCTTTGTCTCAGGATACCAAAAACTCAAAGCCGCCCTCGGACGCCAGATCGTTGGCCAGGATGCGGTGATCGAGCAGGTCTTCATCGCCATCACGGCCGGCGGCCATAGTCTTTTGGAGGGCGTGCCTGGGCTCGCCAAAACCCTTTTGGTGAAGTCCCTCGCGGATGCGATGCACCTGTCCTTCCGGCGTGTGCAGTTCACCCCGGACCTCATGCCCGCGGACATCACCGGCACCGAGATCATCCAGGAGGACGCCGAAACCGGCCGGCGCAAACTCGTTTTCCAACAAGGCCCGATCTTCGCCCAAATCATCCTGGCCGACGAAATCAACCGCACCCCGCCCAAAACCCAGGCCGCCCTGCTGGAGGCGATGCAGGAAAAATCCGTCACGGTCGGCCGCGAAACCTATCCGCTGCCCAAGCCCTTCTTCGTCCTGGCCACGCAAAACCCCATCGAACAGGAAGGCACCTACCCGCTGCCGGAGGCGCAGAAGGACCGCTTCCTCTTCCTCATCCGAGTGGATTACCCGAACCGCGACGAGGAGCGCCAGGTGATCGCCCGCACGACTGGCGGAGCTCAGCAGGCCATCGAGCCCGTCCTCACGGCTGAAGAACTCCAAGCTGGCCAAGATCTCGCCCGCAAAGTTCCGGTGCCCGATCACGTGACCGACTTCGTCCTTGACCTCGTCCGCGCCACCCGGCCTAACGAACCGGGCGCGCTGCCTTACGTCAAAGAAATGCTCGCCTGGGGCGCCGGTCCCCGCGCCAGCCAGATGCTCGTCCTCGCCGGCAAAGTGCGCGCCCTCCTGCAAGGCCGCACGCACGTCACCACCGACGACATCGAAGCCCTCGCCCTCCCCGCCCTGCGCCACCGCCTGGTCCCCACCTTCCACGCTGAAGCGGAAGGCATCACTGTGGACATGATTGTGAAGGAGCTGATCGCGAAGGTGAAGAAAGCGGAGGCGCGGGTGTTGTAGAAGATGCTCTGGGGGCGAGCGGGAGTTTAAGTGCTCAGTGCTCTGTTCTCAGTGCTCAGATTTTTGAGGGCACAGATTGAAATGAACATGACACCGGATTCAGCACTGGGATTTGCCAAGGCATTTTGGGAGTTGCGTGTTTACCAGAAGGCCCGCGCGTTGCAGGGGCAGGTCTTCAAGGCGTCAAAGGCGTTTCCCACTGATGAACGTCACTCACTGACGGATCAGTTGCGTCGAGCTTCCCGTTCCATTGGCGCGCAAATCGCCGAGGCATGGGGCAAGCGTGATTACGTGAAACACTTCCAAAGCAAACTCAGCGATGCGGAAAGCGAAAACCTCGAAACTCAGCACTGGCTCATCACGACCGTTGATGATGGCTATCTAACTTCAGAAGCCGCCAAACCCCTTTTCCAATTATCTCTCGAAGTTGGTCGCATGCTCGCCTCCATGTCCGAACGCGCCGCCGAGTTTTGTCCCGACTGGAAATCTCCTAAACTCAACGAACCCTCACTAGAATTCTTCCTTTCCCCCAACGAACTTCCCGATTTCCCATATTCACTGAGCACTGAGCACTGAGCACTGAGCACTGAGC
>JAXMIV010000428.1:0-7645 GCA_034377045.1 Prosthecobacter sp.
GCGGAAAACTACACCGCCTTCAAAGCGGAGCGATACTGGCCGCTGCTCGACATCGCCCAAGCGCATGACAACGGCGAGGTGATGATCATGACCTCGCGCCTCCTCAACATCCTGGAGCCTGAAGCGCGGCGCGATGCCTACTTCCAGATCGCAGAGCACATCACTCATCCGGCCATCGCCCATGCGCTCGAGCCCTCCTTCGTTTCCTGGGCCACGCCTTACGAGCCGTGGTTGCTGCATGAGATCGCCAATCACCCGAAGTACATCGGCGGCAAAGTCAGCACCCTGGATGAGCCCCATTTCCTCTATTGGGCCGCCATGTGCAAGGATCTGCGCCTGCCCTTCGCGCCGCATAGTGGCGACGATTACGGCATCGCCTCCGCCATCAAGATGGGCCTGCCCTTGCTGATCGGTGCGGGCGTCAGCGCCTGCCCTCTCATCTGCGCCGCCAAGGACATGTGGTTGCTCGACAGCGTCGCGGACAAGAAATTCAAGACCGGCACCGGCCGCTTCGACACACGCGTGTACAAGCTCTTCGAAGCCTTCCAATCCTTCGAAGATCTGGTGTTCCGTTTGGATGACCGGCTCAGCGCCTCCCCCTACAAACACAGCACCGCGCATGTGCTGCATCGGTTAGGCCTCATCGACGCCCCCGAATCGCATCCCGATTGCAAAGATCTCCGCGGTGCCGATGAAGGTCAGCGCATGGCCGAAGCGATGCGCCGGCCTTTGCGCATTGTGGATCGTTTGGGGATTCCCGGCTTTAAGGTGACGTAACAATCACCTCCGCGATCGGCGGCGCCTCGTGCTCGCCTTCGTTCACATAGCCGGGCCCCGGCCCCTTGCTCGCCTCTTGATACTTCTGCTTCACCCCCGCGCCAAAAGCCAGGCCGGTGATTTTCAAGTTCTCGATCTTATCCTCCATGCGCACACCGATATCGCCGTCGTAGATGGCGCAATCCTTGACTTCCACCTGGGCTCCGCCGCGGGGACCGGGACCGCGCAGGCGAAAAGCCACTTGGTTGTTCGCCAAAACGCAATTCGTGACGGTCGCCGCGATGTGCTCTTTCAAATTCAGCGCGGCCATCATGTCGATCGCTCCGGGTGGCTGCCAGCCATGGAAATAACAGTCGCGGATCGTCAGCTTGCAGCGTTCCGCATCTCCCGGCCGAACCTTCGTATCGACCGCGTTTTCCCCGGGAACCTCGCCGCGCTTGAAGCCGGCGGCATCGGCAGGCAGCGGGCCGGTCCAGAACGTGCAATGCTCAATGAGCGCCTGCCCCACGGAATTGCGTTCAGGATCAAACTGCACGCTGTCACCTGAAGTGTAGAAGATCTCACAATTGCGGATCACCGTGTTTCCCCAATGGCCGGTGATGCCGTGCGCGTCCTTTTGATCCTTGATGCTGCCCGCCAGCATGTGGTGAATGCGGCAGTTTTCGATTGTCACATTCTTGCCAAATATCCCCACGCCGTTTCCGGTGGCGTTGCGGATTTCACAGTTCCGCAGGTTGACATCATCGGCGGTAATCTTGACCCGGTTGCCGCCCTCCCATTGGCTATCCACCAGGTAGTTTTCATACACTCCCGGCTTGGTGATTGCCAGACGCTGGACCAACTTCGGGTTCTCCAGGCACCCGACCCTGCCGCTGGCGCCGGCTTTCTCGGCGTGGACAGACGACGCTGCCAACGTTAGGCTCGTGAGCAAGTGCGCCATTCTCATGGCCAGGAAACGGCCACAATGGCACGATCCTCCGAATATTTTTGAGGCGCCTCTGAATACACTCGCTACAGGGGCGTCAAAACCAACTGCGCGCCTTGTCGCGCACCAAACCTCTATTGAAATTTGCCATGAAAACGAATCTTCGATGCCTGGTTCCCTTGGGTGCTCTCGGTCTGGCACTGACCCTGGGTTCTTGTGTCAGTCCTTATGCCGGACCCAATGAGCGGCAGGGCGCGGTCATCGGTGCCCTCGGCGGCGCTGCACTGGGTGGCATCATAGGCAACCAAAGTGGGCGGGGGCTTGAGGGCGCGGCCATCGGCGGCGCGCTCGGTTCTCTTGCCGGCGCCTCTCTTGGCGCTAGCCGTGATGACCGCTACTATGGCGGTTACGGTTACTCAAATCGTTACGGGTACCCCTACGGCTACCGCAGCAGCTATCCATACGGCTACCGGACCAGCTCCTATGGCTACCGGCCCGTGGGCTATCACTACGGCTACCCCTACAGCTACTCGCGCTACCATCGCGGGGGCTACCCCTTCAGCTACTGAGCCGAACTTCTTTTCGAAGGCCGTGGTTTTGCATCCTTCTTCGAAACCTTCTTGGCCACACTCGCCCTCGGCGGTTTGGCGGGAATGTTCTCGAGATCAGGGAGAGGAATTGCCGTCCCCAAGTCGATGCCAAAAAGGGCGGATAGATCGGTGCCGGCCAGATCTCCGGTTAGGCTGCCGTCACCGATTTCGGCCATGGTCGTGCTGCTGGCGTGGGAAAGTAGTTCCGCCTGATCCACGCCACGCAGGGTGAAGAGCAAATCGGGCTTCGTGTCCAGCAGCACGCCGACCCCGTAAAGCACGGCAGAGACATGCTTGCACATGTCAGCGAAATCCGGGCAGGAACAATCAAAGCGGATCTCTTTCGGTTTGGGAAACAACCCCCGATCTTTGTCAGTCAGCACCTGCATCATCCCATCGCCCAACTTGCCACCCAACAGGTCCAGCATTGAACTCACCTGGCCGGCACACGAGGCGACGATGTCTTGCCACTGGGCTTTCGGCAGCGGCTTGATGTGGATCTGCGCCTCATACAACTCCGAGCCAGCGATCACGGCGGTAAGTTTGCCGGGCTCGATCACGAGATTGTACACATTGCCCTGGCGCAGGTAACTGCGGCCGCGCGGCAGCCGTGATTCATACTGTTGGTAAGCTTCCAGATTCTTGCACCACGCCTGCCCCCAAAAGGTGCTGCTCAGCTTTCCCTTCCCGCTCGGCGCTTCCAAGACCTCAAAACGTTCCCCCTTCTTCTGCCGCTTCGCGATCTCGCGCAGCACCCGCGCTTTGCTCTTCTGCGCATCTTCGTACGACCACCACATGGGAGACAGATCTACATGCGGTCATTGCTGCCGTCGAGAGGGATCTCCGACTGGCAAAAGGTGGATGCATTGCTGTTGAATGAGTGTGTTCCGCGTCGAGACAGCCCGCATCTGACATGCGAAAGCATGCCTCATTTCAATGCCATTCATTCCTGCTCCTTTTTGCTCTACCTCTTTCGAGCTGAAAATGCATTTTTATCCACGATGGCGAAGAGGATAATCGCGTAGCCCAGAATCCGCAAAATATAGATGTAACCGGATCGTTCATCCGTGGCACTCGTGCTTGTTGCGACAAACTGATTGAGCGCAAAGAGGGTGAAAGCAATCGCGAAGTGCATGAACAAGCGGTCGCGCTTGCGCCTCCAGAACTTCAGGAAGCAGATCGCTATCAATAAATAGAGAGTGGTGAGGGCTCCCGATAAAAATTCGATCATATTTCAACCTCCATCGCGATCAGGTTGCCAAATAAGCGCATAAACCAAGCACAGTGCACCTGTGAGCGCCGCGACCAGCCGATATGGCCGCAAGTCCAACTGCGGGAAAAGGATTAGATCGGCAAAGAGCAACACATTGCTGACCGTAAGGCCAACGAAGCATAGTCCGCTCCACATGAGCAGGCGCACCCGCCTGCGTGCATAACCGCGAAAAAGCAGCACCATGCATGCGAAGCTCGACAGAATGGCCAGGCCAAAGAGGATAATCTTGATGGTATTCATGATTCACTCGTTTTGAGCCGGAAGGAGTCTGCAAAAGACTGGATGGGATCATCCGCTATCGCGTACACGACTCGGATCAGGCTCACTGGACGTTCGCTGAAGGCAGTTGAAAGTTGCTTGACTTGTTCTTTCACTTCGGCCGCTGCTGGACAATAGCGGAATCGTCCATCAGAATCAAATTCCAACAAAGAGCATCGCTGAAACTTCGCGACATTTTCGCTGATGCACGAAAAAGAGAATCCCCGAGGTTTGAGACACGCAAAAAGCTCCTCGATGTTCCAAGTCATTTCTGGTCGTGCTTCCAGATAAACGAGAAGTTCGACTGCCGCAAAGCTCGGTGCGCACTTTCGTATCAACTCAATAACAGGTGCTGGAAATTCGGAATCACTCATTTGGGACCACATTCCTGAGCCAGGGATAGCCATCGTTCCAAGGATTGGCAATGTTGTCACCTGAAATTATTTCCGTCTGCTGCCGACCTCAGAATTTCGAATGTCGGACGGTGGTGCGACACCTCTTGGGTGAGCCAATCCTTTACCTCCGGCAGGAAGGGGATCGGGCCCTGGCGCCAAGCTCTCACAATCCATGCACCGGGAGGTTGGGCGTCAAACTCAGACCGCGTTTCCTTCTCGGAGAAAAACGATGACCTCCCCTCTCCTGGTTTGGCGCACGGCAAAGGCTCCCGATGGGTAGGGGACCGCTGCATCGGAACCCCGTTGTCCCTGGGCGGAGGCGGGAGTCATTCAGTCTCTCGGCGTAGCGACAAGACTGTTCAAAAGGTCTTAAAACGCTTGGCTTCTCCTACCCTCTGTGCCGAGGTCCGAGTGTGGACTTTCGACCACAAAAACTGGCGAGCCTGCTGATCAAATTTGACAGGCGGCAACTCGACGGTCTCAAAAGCAAAAAATCTCCCCATTCCCACACAGGTTGGCCGTCAAAGGCACGCGGCGTTGACGTCGAGGGAAACGAAGTGCAGCAGGTCCTCGGTGCTCATTTCGGTGAGCAGGGACTCGGCGCCCGCGCCGCTGTGGAGCAGGTTCTGGGCGAGCGCGGTTTTTTCTTCAATGAGCGCATCGATGCGTTCTTCGATGGTGCCTTGGCAGACGAACTTGTGGACGAAGACGTTCTGCTTTTGGCCGATGCGGAAAGCGCGGTCGGTGGCCTGGTTTTCCACGGCGGGATTCCACCAGCGGTCGAAGTGGATGACGTGGCTGGCGGCGGTGAGGTTGAGGCCGGTGCCACCTGCCTTGACCGAGATGACCATGAAGGGCGGGCCGCCGGGCTGCTGGAACGCATCGACAATCTGGGGACGCTTTTTCACCGCCGTGCCGCCATGCAAAACAAGGCCTTCGCGGCCGAAGACGCCCGCGAGGAACCGCGCCAGCGGATCGCACGTTTCCTGGAATTGAGTGAAGACCAGCGCGCGTTCACGGCGCTCCGCCAGCTCGCCGCAAATTTCGCCGAGGCGGCTGAATTTGCCGCTGTCTTCCGCGTTCCAGGCGCCGTCGCCGTTCCAGTGACTGGGGTGGTTGCAAACTTGTTTGAACTTCATCAGGAAACCGAGCACGAGGCCGCGCCGCTTCATCGGCTCCATGTCCTTGTCGTTCAGCATCTTCGCCATCTGGTCCACCAGCTTCGCATAAATCGTGGTCTGACGTTTGGTGAGGCCGCACCAGGCTTTCACTTCGATCTTGTCCGGCAAATCGCTGATGATGCTCTTGTCCGTCTTCATCCGTCGCAGGATGTAAGGCTGCACCAACCGGCGTAGCGGCGCGAAGCCTTCGCCGCCGCAAGCACAACGCTTCACGGCATCCACAAACACCAGCGAACCGCCAAGCAGGCCGGGATTGATGAAGTCAAACAGGCTCCACAGATCACCTGGACGATTTTCCACCGGCGTGCCGGTCAGGGCGATGCGCACGGGCGCCTGCAATCTCTTGACCGCCCGCGTGCTGGCTGCTCCCGGGTTCTTAATCGCCTGCGCCTCATCGAGAACCACCATGCGCCAGGGATGCGCCTGCCACGACTCCGTACGCTGAAGGAACTGATACGTGGTGATCATGGCATCGTAACCCATCAGCACCTGCGCCGGGCCTTCGATCACCGCAGCCATTTCCTCCCGCGAAGTCACCGAAGGATGCGCGATGAACAGCCGCAGATCCGGCGCAAACCGCGCCACCTCCGCGCGCCAGTTCCCAACCAACGATGCCGGAACGACAAGCAACGCCGGCGCTTTGGCCTGAGGTTTCTGCAACAGCAGCAGCGCGATGATTTGCACCGTCTTGCCCAAGCCCATGTCATCCGCCAGACAGGCGCCGAGCCCGAGCCGTGTCATGAAATGCAGCCACGCCAGGCCTTTGAGCTGATAAGGCCGCAGCGTCGCGCAGAGATTTTCCGGCGGTCGCACCGTCTCCGGATCACGCATCTGCTCCAGCACCTGCGCGAGACCCTTGCCAGCGATGATGCTAGACCACTCATGCACCGTCTCAAGGGCCGCATCGCCAACAGCCTCCGCCCTCGGCTCAAAGCCCGCGAGCAATCGCATGGCATCATGGAAGTTCACGCAGCCTTCCCCATGCGCGTGCTGCACCCGCCGCCAGTGACTCAGCACCTGCGCGAGCTGCGCGCCGTCCACTTCCACCCATTGGCCGCGCAGGGACACAAGACCGGTATCACTGCTCAGCAGCTTCTCCCATTCGGCCTCGGTCAAAGGTTCACCATGGATGGAGGCATCCAGCTTGAAGGACAGGAGCGCCGCGGCATTCAGCGTCGTGCCCTTGGGCGCATCGATCGTCACTTGCACGTTGGGCCGTGTGCCTTTGCCGCCCTTCCACCAATCCGGCATCTTCACGACGATGCCGCTTTCCTGGAAGATCGGGCTTTCCCGCAGGATGCGGTAGGCTTCCTGCGGTCCAAGCGCCTGCGGCTGAAACAGACGCCGCGTCTCCAACCACTCCCGCAGCAACGGACTGCGTTCCGCCGCCGTGCGCACTGGCGCCAGCAGGGCATTGATCCCCGCCTGGTCCTTCTGTCCGGCATAAGCCTGCAGGGCACGCGCCAGCGGCAGATGCTGGAGTTGGCCGGAGGCACTGAGCTTTTCGGTAAAGGTGGCGAGGAAGGCGAACGGGCGTTGGCTGTCGGTCTTGTTTTCCGCCAGATGAAAGGTCACGCGGCCCACCAGGTGCCAAAGCGGATTCCTTTCCCGCAACCAGCCTTCCAGGCCTTCGGCATGTTCAGCGGCCAAGCCGGCGACATACGCCGACAGGTCCAGCCACCAGCGCTCCAGTATCTCCAGCGAAAGGTACTCCGCCCCACCAAACGGCGGCGCGGCGGCAATCAGCGCCTGCCTTTCTTCAAGGGATGGCATCTGCGTCACCAAGGCATCTCGCGTTTGGCACAAGCGCGTGAGAAACTGCCGCGGCCATTCGCGCAACCAGCGCCAGGGCGCTTCCAACTCCGCCGTCAGCAGGCCCGTGCCCAGCAAGGTCAGCAGCGCCGCCTCCCCTTCCCCATGCGCGGCTATCAGCTTCCGGTCGATGGCCGTTTCCGCCTCTCCTTCGCAGAGAAGAACTCCTTCGGGACTGAGCGCCGGTTGCAGCATCGACCGTCTTTACTCCGCCGAACGCACGGCATCCAGCGTCAGTTGCCAGAGCTCTTCGCCACGAAAGAAGTTCCGTTGCACGCGCATGGCGACATCCCACGGCGGCGGGGGCATGTTTTGCAGGGGCGCATTGAACCAACGCGCCTCCATGGAAGCGCCCTCCTGGGTGAGGACGACACGGAGGTGCTTTTCCTTCATGAGCCGGCCCGGCAGGCGGGGCATGACGCGGCGGCAAAGGA
>JAXMIV010000429.1:0-4549 GCA_034377045.1 Prosthecobacter sp.
CAACGACTCCGAACTCAAAGAAGTCGGCATCTTCCGCCCGAAGATGGTCGCCTGCGACAAACTCGAAGCCGGCGATGTCGGTTACCTCATCGCGAACGTCAAGTCCACCACCGACGTCAAGATTGGCGACACCCTCACGGAGACCCGCAAGCCCGCGCCCGAGCCTCTGCCCGGCTTCAAGGAAATCCACCCCCTGGTCTTCAGCGGCATTTACCCCATCAGCACGGACGATTTCGAGGCGCTCAAGATGGCGGTTTCCAAGCTGCAGATCAACGACGCTGCCTTCACCTACATGGCCGAAAGTTCCGCCGCTCTCGGCTTCGGCTTCCGCTGCGGTTTCCTCGGCCTGCTGCACATGGAAATCGTTCAGGAACGCCTGCGCCGCGAGTTCCAGATGGACGTCATTTCCACGTACCCGTCAGTGATCTATCAAGTCCTGAAAACGGACGGCACCGACCTTCAGGTGGACAACCCGAGTTTCCTGCCGCCCGGCAATGAGATCGAGGAAATCCGCGAGCCCATCGTCAAAGTGTACATCATGATCCCGAACGAGTACATCGGCGACATCATGCAGTTGGTCATGGACAAGCGCGGCATTGTGGAAACCACCGAGACCCTCGATGACAAGCGCGTCATGCTGCACTGCGTGCTGCCGCTGAACGAGATCCTCGTCGACTTCAACGACAAGCTCAAATCCTTAACTCGTGGTTATGGCAGCATGGACTACGAGCACGCCGGCTACCGCATGGATGACCTCGTCAAGATGGACATCCTCATCGCCAGCGAACCTGTCGATGCCTTCTCCTGCATTGTCCACCGCGGCAAAGCCGAGCAACGCGGCCGCGCCCTCTGTGAGAAGCTCAAGGAAGTCATTCCCCAGCAGCTCTTTGTCGTCGCCATCCAGGCGGCCATCGGTGGCAAAATCATCGCCCGCGAATCCATCAGCGCCCTGCGCAAAGACGTGACCGCCAAATGCTACGGCGGCGACATCACCCGCAAACGCAAGCTCCTCGAGAAACAGAAAGAGGGCAAAAAGCGCATGAAGTCCATCGGCCGCGTGAACATCCCGCAAGAGGCGTTCATTGAAGTGCTGAAGACGAACTGAGGCGCGGCTCAAGCCTCGACTCCAACGTCACCGCAGCGCCCGCTCACAAGATCGCTCCCGGCTGATACGCTGCCGCCTCAGGAGACTCGCGCGCCAGTTTGGCGACGCGTTCGGCAAAGTGATCGACTTGCTGGGCGGCGTCGCCGGAGTTGGCTTGGCCTTGGGCAACGATCTTGTCGAGGGCGGCCTGGTTGAGACTGAGGCGGTCGTCGTTGGCGAGGCGGGTGAGGAGGTCGTTTTGAGAGACGCGGCCGGTGCGCAGGTCTTTGGCGACGGCGACGGCGTGCTCTTTGATGGCTTCGTGGGCGGCTTCGCGGCCGGCGCCGGCTTTGACGGCTTCCATGAGGACGGTGGTGGTGAGGAGGAAGGGCAGATAACGGCCGAGTTCCTGGGCGACAACGGCCTCGAAGATCTCCATCTGGTTCAGCACGGTGAGGAGGGTTTCGAGGAGGCCATCGATGGCGAGGAAGGCATCCGGCAACATGACACGCCTAACCACCGAGCATGAAACATCGCCCTCATTCCATTGATCGCCGGCGAGGCCGGAGGCCATGGTGAGGTAGCCTTTAAGGATGACGTGGAAGCCGTTGATGCGCTCGCAAGAGCGGCTGTTCATTTTGTGCGGCATGGCGGAGGAGCCGACTTGGCCTTTGGCAAAACCTTCGCTGGCGAGTTCCTGCCCGGCCATGAGGCGGAGGGTGCGGGCAAAGCTGGAAGGGCCGCTGGCGACCTGGGTGAGGGAGGCGATGACCTGGAGATCAAGGCTGCGGGGATACACCTGGCCGACGGCATCGAAGGACTCGGGCATGCCGAGGTGATGGAGGATGCGCGTCTCGAGATCACGGGCCTTGGCGGAGTTGCCACCGAAGAGCGTGATCTGGTCGAGCCTGGTGCCGATGGCGCCTTTGAGGCCACGAGCGGGGTAGCTGGCGATGAGGTCATTCAGGTCGCGCAGGCCGAGCAGGAGTTCTTCGCCAAACATGGCGATGCGTTTGCCGACGGTGGTGACCTGGGCGGCGACGTTGTGGGTGCGGGCCGTCAGGGGGATGTCGCGATTCTCCGCCGCGCGATTGGCGAATCCGACGAGGGCGGCGACCGTTTTGCGGCGTACTTCGAGAAGGGCGCGGAAGACCTGGAGCTGTTCGACATTCTCCGTGAGGTCGCGGCTGGTCATGCCTTTGTGGATGTGCTCATGCCCGGCGAGGTCACAGAACTCTTCGATGCGCGCCTTGACGTCGTGCCGGGTGATGCGCTCGCGCTCCATGATGGAGGCGAGGTTGACCTGATCCTTGACGCGTTCGTAGCTTTCGATGACGCCGTCCGGCACGGGGATGCCGAGGTCCCGCTGGCTCTTGAGGACGGCGATCCAATAATCGCGCTCGAGCTTTACCTTGCCCTCACCCGACCAGAGGGCGCACATGGCGGGGGTGGCGTAACGTTCGGCGAGGACATTGGCGATGGCGTCTTTCATGGTTGGCAAAGAGGCGGATAGCACGGGATTTCGGCGGGGTAAAGTGGTTGCGAGGGCCGGAGATACATCCTGGGCTCCGCGCGGCCACGATGCCTTGTTTGCCATGGTACGCCGTTACGACCACATCGATCTGCGGGTGCGCAGCCTAACGGAGGCCAGGCCCTTTTACGACATCCTCCTGCCGGCGCTGGGGTTCACGAAGGACATCAGCAGCGGTCCGTGGCTGGAGTATCAGACTGGGGAGGGAGAGGCGGCGGCGGATTTCTTTGGCATCATCGAGTCTTCCCAGCATGTGGCGAATGAGAATCGCATCGCCTTTTGGGCGCCGACTTTTGCGGAGGTGGATCGCCTGGCGGCCGTGGTGCGCGCGGCAGGTGGCAGGAACATTGAGGGGCCAGGGTACGAGGCGCCTTATTATTACGCGGTGTTCTTTGAAGATCCGAGCGGCAACAGGCTGGAGGTCTGCCATCGGACTAAAACGGATCCGGAGGGGAGTTGAGCTTGCGGTTAGGCCGCGCGCGAACGGGGAGGCACATCACGGCGGAGCGTGATGGCTGCTTTACTGCTGCTTGGAGAGCTTGTTGTACTTCTCCACCAGTTCGTTGAACTCGCGGGTGCGGGTGTTGAGCTGGGTGATGGCGCTGTCGCGTTCGGTGAGCAGTTGCTTGAGCTGAGCGTTTTGCTTTTCGATGGCGGCGTTCTGCGCGGCAATCTCATCATTGCGCTGCTTGAGGGCATCGGTGCCCTGGCCGGCGAGTTGTTTGTAGGACTTCAATTCGCCGCCGTGGGCGATAAGTTCGTTCATCAAAACAGAGATGCTGAAGCCACGCGCGGATTGGTCGGCGGTGCGGTGCTGGATCTCCTCGGTCGCGGCGAGCAGGGCGGCCTCGGTCTCGGCGCGAAGGATCGTAAGGCGGGCGATTTCCTTTTCAAAGCGGTTCGCCTTTTCTTCCCATTCTTGCCGCAGTTTGTTTTCAGCAATGAGCTGACGCGTGCGTTCTTCAATGACGGCATTGAGTTGTGCCTCCCGCCGCCATTGCACGACACAGATGCCGCACAGGCCGAGGGCGATGAACACCAGGAGCAGAGTGAGAAACAGCTTCATTCAGCGCGAAGGCGGAAGGGGAACGGGAGTCGGCGCGGAAGCAGGCGTGGAGGGGCCGCTGCCGGCTTTGACGTTGACGGCGACCTTCGTGAAGCCAGCGCTGCGTGCGGCATTGAGCGCCTTGACGATTTCAGCCCAGGGCGTGGCGGAGTCGCCGCTGATGTAGACGGGCGTTTGGGAGTCTTTGGCATAGCGCTCCTTGAGGCGTTGATCAAGGGCAGGCAGGGACATGGGTTCCTTGTCGAAGTACAAGTCACCGGCGGCATTGACGCCGAGGTTAATCATGTCGGGCTTGAAGTCGGACTGGGTGGCGGTGGCGACGGGCAGGTTGACCTTGATGGTCTTCTGCTTGGTCATGGTCAGGCTGACCATCATGAAGGAGGCGAGAAGGAAGAACATGACATCGATCAGCGGGATGATTTCCAGCCGCGTCCTTTTGTGGGGAATGGGAGAGTGCAGTTTCACGAGTCGAGCGGCGATTGCATTCGTGTCACTTCGCTACCTTGTCGAAACCGTGCTGGGCCGCGAGGATGAGAACATTGTTGGCGGCGGCTTCGAGTTCGAATTGCAGCTTGGTGAGGCGGCTGTGAAAGTAGTTCATCGGCACCAGGGTGGTGATGGCGATGCCGAGTCCCGCCGCGGTGGCGATCAGAGCTTCACCGATGCCACCGGTGACTTTTTCGACGGCAAGTTCGGAGTCACCGATGGAGGTGAAGGAGCCCATGATGCCGGTGACGGTGCCTAACAAACCCAGCAGCGGACCCAGAGTGACGATGGTGTCCATGGCGCCGAGGAAACGGCCCGCGGCCTGCAATTCGTGCCCTGCCGCGACCTCCAAGGCGCCCTGCATGGAACTGTGCTGATGCTT
>JAXMIV010000430.1:0-3720 GCA_034377045.1 Prosthecobacter sp.
GCCATCCAGGTCATGACCGTTCATGCCGCCAAGGGACTGGAGTTTGATGTGGTCGTCCTGCCTCGGCTCGACGAAACGGCCATGAACGAAGTTCGCCACCAGGACCTACTCATCTCCCGCGATGCCGAAGGCCGCGTGCGCTGGGTCCTGCAAACTCCGCTCAAGGCCTACTCCCGCCTCGATTGCACGCTGGCCGCAGAATTGTTGGCGGCGGAGCGCCGTGGCGCCTTCGAATCTCTCTGCCGTCTGTATGTGGCGATGACGCGCACCAAGCGAGGCCTTTATCTCATTGCCGAGGTACCACCGAAGGAAGCGAAGGCGCTCAAGGAATCCAAACTGCTGCGCGCCGTCTTGGGTGCGCGCCAGGAATCAAACGTCATGGATTCCGATCTGCCCGCGGTGGTTGAATGGCAGACAGGAGCCCGTGATTGGTTCGCCACTTGCCGCGAAGTACCCGCGGCGGTTCCCCAACCTGCGGCAATCCACCCGCCCCTCGGTCCCCTGCTCCGCGCCACCCAGCCCATGCCGCGCCGCCGCACCCCCTCTGGAGAAGAAACCTTTCGCCTGCTCGGAAAAGTACTCTTCAGCGCCGGCCGCGAAACCGGCCGCCAGTTGGGCACCTTAGTGCATGCCCTGCTGGCGGAAGTCGAGTTCATCGGCGCAACCGTGGCGGAATTGCAACAGCACTGGCATTCGCGCGGTCTCCTAACCACAAGCACCGGCATCGAAGCCGCCGCGCCGCAACAAGTCCTGCACGTTCTGCGATCGGCGGAGTGCGCCGCCGCCTTTCAACCCTTGACGCCGCACACGCAAGTCTGGCGCGAACGGCCCTTCGATCTCATGCTCGACGGCGAGTGGGTCTCCGGCATCTTCGACCGCGTCATGATGGCCCAGGACGCCGAAGGCCGGATCACGGAAGCCTGGATCATTGATTTCAAAACCGACGACGTCGCCGATGCCCCCGCCCTGGAGGCAAAAGTGGCCGGTTACGAACCACAACTGGCCCTCTATCGCCAAACCTTCGCCCGCCTCACCGGCCTGCCGGAGACCCGCATCCGCACCTCCCTGCTCTTCACCCGCACCGCGAAGCTGGTGGAGGTGGGGTAAGCCCAGGTCTCTGCTCCTTTTGCGCGCTTGCCTTGAGTCGTGCTAAGCCGTATTTTGTTTCTATGTCTGCTGTAGCACTCCAAGCCCACTACGATGGGGAGCGGATCGTCCTGGACGAGCCTTTTGACATCCCGGCTCACGTTCCGCTGATTGTGACGGTGTTGTCCGCAACATCAGAACCGGAAAGCGATACTGAGGAAGGCTGGCTGCGGGCGGCAGGCTCCAGCGAAGCTTTTGCCTTCCTTGCCGATCCTGCCGAGGACATTTATACCATGGAAGACGGAAAGCCTTTTGACGATGCGGTTTAGAGTTGTTCTGGTTCCGTTCCCTTTCGATGACCTCTCGGGACAGAAGGTTCGTCCCGCCGTGTGCCTTACGGACGCGGTAGGCACTCATCGCCATGTCGTGCTCGCCTTTATCACCAGCACCGTCCCAGCGACCCTTGAGCCGACTGACATTCTGTTGTCACCCGGGACACCTGACTTCGCCGCCACCGGTTTGCGCGTGCCCTCAACCTTGCGCCTTCACCGCATGGTTACCGTATCTACAGCGATAATTCGGAGACAGATGGGAGTACTCACACCGAACATGCAGGCGGAAATACAGAAACGTCTCCGTTTGTTGTTTGGGTTGTGATTTGCTCTGGAAATCCGCGCCCAATCGCAACCGAAAATTTTTTGTTTTGCTGTTGGAGGTGAGGCAGGCGCGGTCGGAAAATTAATTGCCATGCTAAAACCCGCGCCCTCCCAGTACCTCCAGTCGGTGTTGCTCAGGCGCGGCGAAGTACCGGGTTTTGGCGAGTATCCTTTCAGCGTCCCCGCGATACGGCATCTCGACGTCCTGGACCTGCATCCCAAGGTCACGTTCTTGGTTGGTGAGAATGGTTCGGGCAAATCCACGCTGCTGGAGGCCATCGCGGAAAAGTTGGGTTTCAACATGGAGGGCGGCAGTAAAAACACTAACCTCGCCATGCATCAATACCGATCCGAGCTGACATCCAAGCTCACAATTTCGCGCACTCACCTGCGGCCCATGGACGGCTTCTTCCTTAGAGCTGAAAGCTACTGCAACTTTGCCACCGACCTGGATACCTTGGAGGCGACTCCCTTGTGCGGCGGCGTCCTTGCTTCGTATGGCGGCAAAAGCCTGCACGAGCAATCGCATGGCGAGTCATTTTTCTCCACTCTGGTGCATCGCCTGGGCGGGCATGGTATTTACCTTTTTGATGAGCCGGAGGCGGCTCTGTCACCCCAGCGACAGATGTCCCTTCTGGTGCGCATGCATGACCTGATCGGCGAGTTTTCGCAATTCGTGATTGCCACGCACTCACCCATTCTGATGGCGTATCCGGACTCGTGGATCTATGAGTTCAGTGAAGACGGCATCCACCGTGTGGAATATGAGGATACGGATCACTACCAGATCACCAGCCGATTTCTGCGCGATCCAAAAGGGATGATGCAACGGCTCCTGGGAACGCAGGAGGCACTGGACTTAGGAGACTAAATCCGGCAGCCATGGACAAGCAGCCCTATCGCCAGACGTTTGAAGATCAAGACGCCGCATTCGCCCGCTGCCGCTCCCACCCCTGTTGGGGAAACCGTTGCCGCGGCGAATCCTTAGTTGACGCCCAACAATCAACGTCGATTAAATACCGGCACTCTTTTTCCCGATGTACGCCCCACTTTCGTCCGCTGTTTCCGGTCTCCAATTTGGCATTGATCACAGCACCCTGCCGGGCTGGATCATATGCGGTATTTTGGGCCTTCTTTCCATCTGTAGTTGGGCGGTCATGGCCAGCAAATGGCACCTGCTGGCGCGGGCGACGCGGGCCAACAAGTCGTTCATGCGCCTGTTTCGGGACAGTCCCCATCCCCTGGCTCTATTTTTGACGCGGGAACGGGTGGAATTGGCCCCGCTGTACCACATTTACCACGCCGCCAGCCGCGAACTGGCCTTTTACCTGGTGGGGGAGGAGGAACCGGGCCGCAATTTCAGCAGTCGCTTGCAGGGCGCGGGGCGCATCACCGCTTCGCAGATGGAATCGGTGCAGAACGCGATGGTACGGGCGGTGGCGGAGGCGGCGACCCGCCTGGAAATGCGCCTGCCCATGGTGGCCACGGTGCTGGGCGCCGCGCCTTTCCTGGGGCTGTTGGGGACTGTCTGGGGATTGATGGATTGCTTCGCGGGATTGGTTGCGAGCGGGACCGGCGCCGGGTGGGAAGCCCTGGCCCCGGGGGTCGCCGCGGCGTTGCTCACGACGTTGACGGGTTTGGTGGTCGCGATTCCGAGCTTGATTGGCTACAACATGCTGGTCAGCCGCATCCGCAGCCTGGTCGTGCGCATGGACAATTTCGCCAGTGAACTGAGCGGGCTTTTCGACCGCCACTTTGTCGACCATCGCACGCCGGAGGGGGCACTGCCCAGTCTGGCGTCCATGGGAGCGCCGAGCATGCCCGCCTTCAGCAGCGCCCCTTCGCAGCCTCTGCCCACCAAACTCAGCCTTTCGGAATCGGCATGAAGCGAATCTCCAACAGCCAGCCCTTGCGCCTGATCACGGAGATCAGCGTGACGCCGCTGCTCAATCTGGCTCTGGTCGTGCTATTGGTGTTC
>JAXMIV010000431.1:0-3700 GCA_034377045.1 Prosthecobacter sp.
GGTGAGTACATTCCCTGCGTGCATGTGCTGGCGCGGCTGGCCTGGGGTGTGGAGAAGACCATCACAGACTTCTTCGGCGGGATCGAGGATGAGTCGGGACCGTCCTGACGCTGACGCTTCTGCCTGCCATCCTTCGCCTCCTGCTTGCCAGAGAAGATGCCGCGACCGCTCAGCAGCAACCCCCCAAACCGATGAGGAACCGGGTGGAATGGCACTAAGGCGACTTGAGTTGAATGAAACGGAGGAATGTGGAAAATGAATCCAGTGTTGAAGTCGTAGACCCCCACCATCACCACCCGCCTAAACCACACGGCCCCCGATGACACCCAACGCACCGAACCCTGGCTGCTCCCGCGAAGCGGCTTCGTTCAACATCAAACGAGGGCCATCCGCATGAGCGCAGCAATCATGCTTGGGACTTACTTCCAGAGCTTGCGGAAGGGGAGCCAGAGCTGGCCGGGGAGGTGATTGGGCATGACGTCGGTGATACCGAAGTCTTCGGGGACACGGCTGCGCGGCATGTAGAAGGTGCCGAACAGCAAATCCCAGAGGGGGAAGAGGCCGGCGAAGTTTTTGTCGATCGCTTCAGGCTGGCGGCTGTGGTGCCAGCGATGGAACATGGGCGTGGCGACGACGTAGCGCAGCGGGCCGAAATCCCAATCGACGCGGGCGTGGATGAAGATGGCGTAGAAGGTGAAGAAGGGCGCGGTGGAGAGGGTGACGAGTGGACTGAAGCCGAGCAGCACGAGCGGCGTCACCTGAAGGAAGTTGGTTACCAGGCTGTTGACCGGGTGCACCCTGACGCTGCTGAGCCAGTCCAGTTCCTCGGAGCTGTGATGCACGGCGTGGAAGGGCCACCAGCGGCCGCCGTGAAAGAGCCGGTGAGACCAGTAACTGGTGAAGTCGGCAAGAAGATAAATCTCCACGGCCTGCAACCAGATCGGCTGCCGTGCCAGCGGGCCAAAGCCGGCATAGGCGAAGGTGCGCAACTCTTCGGCACTCGTTACGCCCCACACAATCAGCACGGCAGCGGGGATCAACACGATCAATTTGGAAAGGCTGCGCGTAACAAAAGGTGTGAAAAAGAAGTAGCTGATGTCTGTCCACCAGCCTTTGCGCATGACTGCCGCCCGTCCTTTGCCTAGAAAACGCTCGATGATGAAGAAGATGACCGAGAGAACGATCAATCCGATGAAGGTTTTGGTCAGAGTTGGCGACATGGGGTGACAATGCTTTCTGCCCTAACGCGACAGGCTGGCGCCCGGTAACCAGCCGTTAGAGATTTTCCAACCGGCCGCGCATGTCCTTTTCGGCGTCTGCGCAGAGGAGCAGCAGCATTTCCGGACTGAGCCATTCGGCACCGCAGGCTAGGATGGCATCGCGGACCAAGCCATCGGCGGAGACGACGCGCAGGGGATGCTGATGGGCATATTTGGCGGCGAGGCGCTCCAGAATGGCATCCGCGGTCGAGGACGCATCGGCGTAGATGATCTGCAGGCCGTCCTTTTCCCGTTCTTCACTGCGCTGAGCGTGGGTGCCATCAAAGACGACCACGACCTGGGTGCCGGTCATGTCCTGGAAATGCCGCAGGCGTTGCAACAGTTCCTGTTGGGCGAGGTAGCGTTTGGCAGCGGTTTGCAGGTGCCGCCGCAAGTCCGGCCACGCATGCATGACATTGTGACCATCCACCAGCAGGTAGGAGCGTGGCGTTGGCGGACTCATGGGGAAGATCGGTTAGGATCGTGTCAGCGAGACTCTGACATTTCGGTGGAAGGTCGCCGCCAGGCCCAGCAGCAGGATCGGCACGGCCAGGACAAAGTAGCGGGGCAGGGCGGGGGCGAGGCTGCTGCCGCCCAAATAAAAGGCGATGAAGATTTGCAGCAACCAAATCTCCGCGGGCAGACTGCGCCAACGCCGTAGAGCGATCAGTCCGGCGACGCTCGCGAGGAGGATGAGCACTCCGTTGACGAAGACCAGGACCACGGTGCGCAACTCTTCTTCCTGATGCGATCTCGGAAACCCAAAAGCGAGGCGGACCACGTTGCAAAGCCAGTTGTAGAAGACGCCTTTTGGATCGGCTTTGAGCCATTGCATCGCCATCGTCTTGAAGGCTGCCTCCCGCTCCAAAACCGGCAGCGCCTGAGTACGTGCGTAAAATTCGGCGTGCTCGGAGGCCACTTCCGGAACGTCCTGGGCGTCCTCGATGCTGAACCAGTGGCCGTTTTCGCCTGAGTGCGTGCTGGTCATCCAGTAAAGCAATTCGCCGCTGTTGGTGGACCAGCAAAGGACCTGCCCGGTCTTTTGCCAGGTATGCGCGAGGTAGGGCACGCAGAGGAGAAAGGCGCCGCTCATGATCAGCAAGGTTCGGCGCAGGGCCGTGCCCCAGGCCCGCAAGAAGGGCAAGAGCAGCAGGCAGGCGCAGGCGGTCGCCACAAGCACGTGACCAAAGAAGACGCGAGTCAGCACCAGCCAGCCGAGGAAGAGGCTGGCGCTGATGATCCAACGCCGCGCCTGCCGGCCGGGCAGCCAGAGGGCGTTGCAGAAGCTCCAAACAAAACCGCAGAGGCAAAACATGGCCAGCGGTTCGGTCATCAGGGCAAATCCCATCCACAACAGGGTGGGGTGAAAGCCGACTAGGACTGCAGCGGCTGCGGCCCAGGCGGTTCCGGCATAACAGCGCACGGTAAGCCAGACGAAACCCGCGGCACCGGCCATGAAAAAGGCATTGAGCAATCGGGCCCACAACCAGGCCTCCCCGCCGCCGGTGAAGGGCATCAGCACAATGGGGTAACCGGGGCCGTTGACGAAGTCGGGGTTGCCGGGGTTGACGTAGTAACCGTGGGTCAGCCGTTCGGCGTATTTGAGGTAGCGCACTTCATCCCAAACGAGATGGGATGAGTGGCGCATGAAGGCGAGCGCGGCATACGCGACCAAAACCGTGACGACGATGAGCAAGCCCCAAAGGTGACCTTTGGGGGCGGGGGCGGCGTCTGGCTCCGGTTGGTCCATAAGCCAGTACTGAAAGGGCAAGGTTTCCCGCGCGCCAGAGGAGATTGCTCGGCGGCGCGAATTTCTTTGGGCAAAAAAGAGCCCATGCACCGTGAGGTGCATGGGCCGGTTTGACTAAATCTGGATTATTCTCCGACATTGACCATGAAGAGCATGCTATCGCCCTTGCGATAGACCTTCAGCAGGACGGTTTTCTCGCTGGTTTTCGCCAGTTCGCGAGCTTCGCCGACAGCGCGGACGGGCTTGCGGTTGACGGCGGTGATCACGTCACCTTCTTCGATTCCCATGGCCGCGGCACGGCTTTCGGGATCGACTTTGGTGACGATGACGCCGACGATATCGTCGGGAATATCGTAGCGTTCGCGCACGGCCGGGGTGAGGTTTTGGACGGTGACGCCGGCGACGATATCAGCGGTGTTGTTGCCGCTGGGACCGCCTTTTGGGCCACCCCTGCCGCGGAAGTTTTCGGCCGTCATATCCGTGGGCAGGGAATCGAGCTTGGCTTTGAGGGCAACCGCCTTGCCATCGCGGAGAACATCCATGGAGATCTCCGTTCCGGGACGATAGTTGCTGACGACGAGCCGCAGCTTGGCGCTGCTTTCGACCCGCTGGCCATTGATGCCGGTCACGACATCGCCGACTTCGAGTCCGGCCTTCGCGGCAGGGGAATCGCCTCCGATCATTTGCACGA
>JAXMIV010000432.1:0-9803 GCA_034377045.1 Prosthecobacter sp.
TAAGACCTTGTTTAAAGAAGGTGAGGGTTTGGCGTAGATCGGCGCAAGGCCGGTTATAACGAGAGGGAATCCACACATCGAATGGCTTTTGGATCAGCGGCAAAATCCCGATCGCCATAGGCGAGGATCACGATAAAACGATGATTGCCAGCATCCACCGCTCGCCCAAGTCCGGAAGATGGATAGCTTCCAATGATTTGAAACGCAAAATCGAAGCACGGCTTGCCTTTGTAGGTTTTCTTTCTCCAAGAATGCATTGATCCATTGGAGATCTCTAGAATCTTGAGTGTTTCTTTCGCCAAGGCGTGCGTATCGCCTTTCAGATCCCTATCGGAAACAGCAAAAGCCATGTACACTTCTCCCATGCGTCCGAGGACATGCATCTGGTAGTCTTTCACAAATCACGGACTGCTGAACCGCTTTAGTGGCAGGCCCCGTCCAGCTACTCCGAGACTCGGACGCGCATGAAGCGGCGGGGGGCGGCATTGAGGGGGGTGTGGTCGCGGACGCGGAGGGAGGTGGAGGTATCGGCTTCGATGATGAGGCCGGCGCTGGTCCAACTGTTCGGATCGGTGAGGGTGCTGGTGGCTTGTACTTCGTAGGTCACATCGATGGCGGCAGGATTTTTGGTGACTGTGAGGCGGAGGTATCGGTCGGCGGCGATGGCGGTGGTTTCCTGGAGGATGTTGGCAGGGGCGCTGAGATGGGGATCGGTGCCGAGGGCGTACTCAATCAGGTTGGCGAGGCCGTCGTGATCGGGATCGAGGTGGCGTTCGGCATCGGGATCAGCGGCGCCGACGGTGAAGTTTGACGATTGCCACTGCTCATAGGCGGTGCGCCAGCCGGTGAAGCTAAGATCTTGGTAGGTTCGGACTTCGTGATCGGCGGCAGTGAGGCGGAGGCGGTAGGGACCGCCGAAGCTGAGTGTGGCGAGGGTATCGGCAGCGGCGGGATCGGCAAAAGTCACGACGCCGGGACCGCTGACCTTGGTCCAGAGGGTGGCAAAGGGGCCGTCATCGGTGATGGTGGCCTGGAGGTGAAAGGGGGCGTAGGGGCCGAGGGCGCCTGGGGAGATGACGGGGGCGTTGTTGAGGGGGAGAATCGTCAAATCGGCAAGTGCGCCCGTGGCGGTTTGGGTGTTGCTGTTGCTGTCCTCCATGCAGCCTACGAGCATGGGGCCGCCGATGACGACGGCAACGTTTCCTGTTAGGGGAATCCAGGTTCCGGGAGCGCCGCCGATATCGACGGCGCGGTAGGCGGTGACGATGTTGCCTTTGCGAATGAGCCGCAGCCAGTTGCTGACCCCGCCTGAGAGTTTGATCAGGTTGCCACCGGCGCCGCTGCCACCTGAGTAGGTGCCCCACTGGACGGTGAAGCCATCAATGGTGGAGTTGCCCAGGAAAGTGTTGGCAGTCGAACCGTCGGTTAGGTCGCGGATGACAATGCCGGTCTGGGATCCACGCGCGGCGCCGGTGTGGGAGGTGAGGCGGGCAGTAACGATGCAGTCGCCCCAGACCTGCTGATAGCGGTAGTGGCCGCCGGCGGGATAAAAGCCGGCGCCGTTGATCGTGATGACGCCGCCTGATTCGCTGGAGCTGCCGCGCACGGGAGAGAGATTCAAATCTTCGGAATGCACGGCGGGGCCGCTGATGGATGGATCGACGGTCACCTGGTCAAAGACACCGGCCGCCTGGGCCGATGTGACAGCGCCCGCACTGGCTGCCATGCCGACGATGAGGTTGTTTTCCAGAGTCATGGAACTGGTGCCCGCCGTCACATAGGTCCCTGGTGTGCCTGCCACATCGGGCGCATAGGACGCGGTGATGACGCCGCCGATCCGATCGATCTTGAGCCAAAGCGGCGGCGTCAGCCCGGTGGCGGCGTTGCTCACCGAGCCCACGGTATTGAAGGTGGACCGCTGATGGAATTGCAGGGTGCCATTGCCACCCAGCATGAGGAGGACGCGTTTCGCGGTCTGCAGAGAGGCATCGCGCATGGTGATGCCGGCCATGCCGGTGGCTGGGCCGGTGAGGCTGACAAGGCGCGCCGTAATGGTGGCATTTCCCGCGGAAGTAAAGAGCTGGCGGAACATGAGATGCCCGGAGTCTGAAGCCGAGGTGTACCCGCTGCCGCTGCCGGAGACGAAAAAGGCGCCATCGAGGGAACCCGCTCCGCCGCGCTTCGCCGGCGGACCTTGATCGACACTGATCCAGGAGGCGATATTAAAGCCGCCCACCTGCACGAAAACTTCATCGGCAACACTGAACTGACCGTCGGTCACCGTGACGCGGAGGTAATACAGACCGGGTGCGGAAAACTGCGCACCCGTGGTGGCGGCGCCGGGCTCTTCAAAGGTCACTTCACCGGGTCCAAAGACGCGGCTCCAGGCAAAGCTCAGGGATTGCGGGAAGCCGTCGTCCTCCGCGGTGGCCGTCAGTATCAGCCCATGGCCGCTGGCAACGTTGGCGACCTTGGTGGCGGGATTGCTGATGAAGACCACGGGGGGCAAGTCGTCATCGGTGATGGTGACATTGGCGAAAGCGTTGCCCACCAGGTACGCGGCGCTGCTGGAGATGGAAGCGACAATCTCTTCACTTCCTTCGGTTAGGCTATCCTGCAGGATGGTGATCGGGATGACCAAGGAGCTTTGACCGGCGGGGAATGTAACGGAGCTAACCAGACCGGTGTAGTCCGTGCCCGAAAGGGCGGTGCCGGTGCCGGAGATGAAGACGGTGAGGGCGGCGGTCGTGGATCCGGCGCGGGTGACGGTGAACTGCCCCTGGCCGGCGGCGCCTTCGAGGATCGTGGGGATGCTGGCGGTGATTGAGACGACATTCGCATCATCGTCATCGAGGGTCACGGTGGCGGAATCGGGAGAGACCGCTGCGTAGCCCGCGCCGGGTGCGATCGCGACGATTACGGTCTTGGCGGCTTCGACCGTGGTGTCCTGAACGGGAGTGACCATGAGATTCGCTGAGGATTGCCCGGCCGGAATGATGATGCTGGTTGCGGGAGAGAAGGCGATGAAGTCCGCACCGCTGACGGCGCTGCCGGTGGAACTGAAAGCAACCGTCAGCGGTGCGGCGGTGCTGCCGGTACGGGTAATGGTGAAGGCGCCGGTGTCGCTGCCTTCTCGAGCAGTGGCGTCTGTGGCCAGGATGGTCACCAAAGGCGTGTCGTTGTCCTGAATGGTGAAGGTGTGAGTGGTGTTGGCGGTCAGCACGGCATTGACTGGCGAGTCTAGGGTCACGATGCAGGTTTCAGCGGTCTCCGCCAGACTGTCATCAATGATGGGCACTTCGATGAAGGCGGTGGATTGGCCCGGCGCCCATTGCAGGGTCCCGCTGCTGGCGGTGAAGTCCGAACCCGCGCTGGCCGAACCAGTGGTGACGGAAAAGTTCACCGAGACGGGCAGCTCGGAGACCTCGCTCAAGGTCACCGCAAGGCGGGCCGGCGTATCGGCTTCAGAGCCTGCGGAGCTGCCTCCGGCGAAGCCAAGCGCCGGGGGAGTCTCGATGGCGTCATCATCAATGATGGTGTAGGTGTGCTGGGCAATCGTGTTGAGGGCGCCGGTGGCGTAACGCAAACTGATGGTGATGTTTTCGGGCAATTCGGCGATGGCGTCGTCGATGACGTTGAAGGTGATGTTTTTGGTCGATTCACCGACGGCGAATGTCAGCAGGCCGGGGACTAGATTGTGATCGAGACCCATGCCCTGGGCGGTGGAGTTGGTGGTGCGGCGATGGAGGAACTCAGCGCTGTAGCCGAGGCTGGCGCCGGCATAAACGAACCGCGCGGCGGCCTCATAACTTTCTCGTGCCATGATGCCTGCCTGGGCGGTGGCGCTGCCGCCTTCCTGGCTGAGGATGCGGGCGATCATGATGAAGTCACCCGTGACCGGGGCGCCGAGGAAATAACCGGAATCAAAACCCACGCCCATGCCGGCCCCGGAGCCGACGAGGGTGTAGGTGCTGCCGGACTGGCTGTGAAAGCCATCCCTGCTGACAAAGCCGATGCTGCCTGCCTGCGGAGACTGGGCCGAAGCGGGAGTGAGCGAGTAGTTGTCGAACACGGCCTTGGTCAGCAAGCCGTCCTGTTTCGCGGAAACAGTTAGGCCAGCCACGAGGTTGGGTGAGAGGGTGATGTTCTGGGGAGATCCCATGTTATTCCAAAGAGTTCCATCCGCGGAGATGGAAGAAGTGAAGACATCCCCCACGCGTTGCAGCCGGACCCAGCAGGGCTTGACGACGGGCGCGATATTGGTGGTCTGGACGGCGTTACCGGCGGTGGTACGATTGGACTGGCAATTGACGGCGCCGAGGCTGGAAGACCAGCCCACCTGCCGCGCATTGGAAGCCGTGGACTCCCGCATCATGAGCCCCGCGCGTGAACTGGCGCCACCGGAGCCCGTAAAACTGACGAGCCTGGCGGTCAGAGTGCAGGTGCTGGAGTTGCCAACGGCAAAGTGAACGAATTGGCAGTTGTCGGTGGAACCATTGACAAAACCTGAGCCGCCGGAGGTCAAGGTGTAGGTTCCGCCGACGATGGAACTGCTGCCCGCGGGGTTGGGGCTGCCGACATTCATTTCAACGGCGCCCTGGACCGTGCCACCGGAGGCGAGGCCGGTGATGGACACTTCATCAAAGACCGCCGTGCAGGCTTGACCGCTGATGCCGGAGCCCACCGCAAGGCCCATGAAGTAACTGGTGCTGGGCAGGCTGAAGTTGGTGAGGATGGCGCCATGGGGAGCCCAATTGACGCCGTCGATCGAGTAATAGGTGGTGGTCAGCACGTTGTTGCGGACCATCCTGAGCCAGCAGGGAAAGGTGGCGTTGGTCGTGGTGGCTGGAGTCACCGTGGTGGCGCGGGTGCCGCTGTCGAGGACGTATTCAACGGTCACCGGCGTGGGATGCGATGGGGTAACAGTCACAGGGATGGAGACAGTGGTGGTACTTTCGCTGCCGCTGCTGGAGGCGGAGGAAAAGTTGACCGAGACCGTGTTGCCATCGCTGTTATCAGTGATGTAAATTACGGCATCCGGCCCGTGCGTGTAGGCGCCTGGCTCCAGATGCAGCACCACGCTTTCCGTTCCCTCCGGCAGAGAGTCATCGATGGAAGCAAGGGTGATGTCGACCCCGGCGATGCCGGCGGGAATGACAACGGAACCGGGCAGCGCGGTGTAGTCGACGCCGTTGGTGCCGCTGCCCTGCATGCTGTAGTTCACCGTCAAAGGAGTGGCGGTGCTGCCGGTGCGGGAGATGAAGAATTTGCACACGGTGGTGCCAATGTTTTCCACGACGGATTCCGCGCCATTGAGGCCGACCTGGGAATCCACCATGACGAGCGGCTGGTCGTCGTCGCGCAGCAGCATTGTACTGGACTGAGTGGTCCCCCAAAGCGTGTAGGCAGGATCCGGAAGCATGGTGATTTGAATGGCCTCGGTATCTTCCAGGACCGCGTCATTGAGAGCGGTGACCTGAAGCAGAGTCGTGGCGTTGCCATTGTTCAACGTCAGGTTAAGCGACCCTTCGCCGGTGCCATTGTCGAGCCCGGCGATGCTGTAGTCCAAGCCGGGGACGGCTGTGCCGGAGATGGAATAACGTACGGTTATGCCGCCCGTGCCGGTGCCGCGCGCCGTGATGAGGAACTGGCCATTGGCTGACGGCTCCACCATCTCAGCCGATTGAGTGGTGACTTCGACCAGCGGTCCGGCGCTATCGGAATCGCTGATGGTCACGGTGCCGGCATTCACGGTTCCGACTTCGTAACCCTGGTTGCCGGCAGCCAGCCAGAGGTTGACGGTCTCCGGGGGTTCGCCGAAATCATCAAACCGGGGCATGATGGTGATGGCGGCCTGGGTTTCGTCCGCGGGGATGATCACGGAACCCGTGAGCAATTCATAGTCGACTCCGTGGAGTGCGGTGCCGGAGACGCTGTAAAAGACGCGCAACTCACGCTCCGCGTTGCCACTGCGAGTGACGGTGAAAGTCGCGGGATTGGGAATGACACCGGGTGCCGAGCGGTCGACTTCGGCGGCTGCCGCATCCGCCACACCCAGCGTCACCGTGGGAGTGTCGTCATCGATGATCTGCACGGCAAGGCTGCTGGCCTCCGCGCCGGCGATGAGAGCAGCGCTGGTCTGGATGGAGAGGTTGATAAACTCGTTTTCTTCCGCGTCGCTGTCATTGATGGGGGTGATCAGGAAGGTAGCGGCAGCGGCCCCTGCGGGGATAAGAACGCTGCCACTAAGGGTCGTGTAATCCTGGCCGGGCGTGGCGGAATCGGCACTGGATGCAGTATACGGCACGGACAGGGAGGCTGCCGTGGAGCCGGTGCGGGTGAGCGTGCAGGTCAGGGAGCCGCCGGCCGCTTCGTTGATTTGCTGGGTGGCGGAGGACAGGGTCACGCGAGGAACGGCCGTGTCATTGTCATCGATGGTGACGGTGGCGAAGTTTTGACTGCCGCAGGCATAGCCCGCCTCGGCAGTCAGCATAAGCGTCACGCTCTCCGCGCCCTCCTGCAGGCCGTCATCGACGGGAGTCACTGAGATATCCAGAAACGACTGGTCCGCCGGTATCACGACCTGCCAGTAGGGGAAGGCGTTGGCGTAGTCTGGATTGAGGACGTAGTCGCTGGTCTTGGTGGCGGTACCCTGTGTTCCGAATAAACTTATGGTTAGGGGCGCGGCGGTATTGCCGGTGCGCTCCAGTCGAAAGGCGCCGCCGCCGCCGCCTTCCAGTGCCGAGGCTGCAGGCGCGGTGAGCGTGACGACGGGTACGGGGTCCGCTGTGTAGTTGGCGCCGTTGTAGCTGGGACCGACGGTGATGCTGTTGTTGAATTGCTCGGTGAAAGTGAAATCCGCCGTAGCGGGAATGAGGGAGTAGGTGCCGGCCGCGAGATTGGCGATGGTGTAGTAACCGTCGTCATCCGTGATGGCGGTGCTGCCGCCGGTGCTGACCATGATCCCGCTGAGACCCGCCGAGTCCCTGGTGATGCGGCCGGAGATGGTGAAGCGGCCGGCGCCATTGCCGACGGTGATTTGCAGGTTGCGAATGGAGCGGCCGCCCTTCATGTCGGACGCGATGCAGGTGGCGGAGAAGACTCCGGCGGTGGGGAAGCTGCGGGTGACCACGGAACTGCTGGGTGAGAGAATTTGATCCGGCCAATACCAGCCGAAGGCGAGTGGATCGCCATCCTCATCCGCAGCGGTGGCGGTGAAGGTGACGGGCACATTCAGGGGCACTACGGCGGTCGCGGGAGAGAGGCTTAGGACCGGCGGGTGATTGCCGCTGAAGGCGCCAAGATTTACCTGCACGTCAATGCTGCGGGGCACGGTGTCCAGATTAACCGCAAGTGTGGTGATGTGCACGCCGGACTCGGTGTCGGAGAAGGTGCGTCCGGGCGTGATGGCGGCATCATTCTTGCTCGAGGAAGAACCGGGAGTGGTGTCTAACAATTGAAGGTTAGTCCCGCCGCCGCTGGGCCACTTCCAACCCATGAGAAGGCCATTGGAAGCCCAGACGTTGCCGGTGAAGCGCGTGCGGTATTCCCCCCAGTAGGTGCGGTGTTGATCCTTGCGGACTTTGAGGGCGTACCGCTGGCCGGTTTGCAGGCTGCCGGTGTCAAAGGCGTGGATGCGGTAGAGGCCGCTTTGGATGATCTCGGGCACAAAGGCGTCCGGCAGCCATTTGATTTGATTTTTGGCCTGGGCGTTGTAGTGGCCGTTCGGAGGCGTGGCGCCGCCCATGTTATCGTACATGTCGCCATACTCCGCGTTGCTGCCGGGACCGATGACGCTGGAGCCATTGGTCTCCCAAAAATTGGCGTGCTGGAGCAGGAAGGCATGGCCGATTTCATGCGTCATGGTGCTCAGATCGTCGCCACGCAGCCAGACGTTGCCGCCGCCGCCACGGCTCGGCCCGCCGGCGCCGATCGAGTCGCGCAAAATCGTGCAATGATAGTCGTTCCAATCAAAGCCCAACTTCTTGGCCTCGTCCTTGGCGTGAGTCATTTCCAGGCTGAGGCCGTCGAGTTCCTTGATGTAACCGCTGGTGAAATCTTTGGCGAAATACCACGCCTGGCTATGCGGCATCATGATGGGCGGCGTGACAGTGCCCACCAGCATCAGGCGGCCGTAGGCATTGGTTTGATAAAACTCCGCCGTCTGGCGCAGCATCTCGTGCGCGGTGGCCTCGCTGCACGGAACCTGCTGGTGATCCGGAAACACGGCGCGGATGAACAAGACCTTGACCATGCCGACGGACGGCGTCGGCACCGCTGGGAGGATGCCGGTGAAGATCTGCGCGCCGCCGGAGGAGGCCTCACCCTGCACGAGGATTTTTTCATAAAGAACCGTGTGGCTGCCATCGCAAAGGTAGACCACCTGGCCATTGGCTTCGACCACGGAAGTCGCTTCCGTGATGGGCGCGGAAGAGGGTGGCGGTGTGCTTGTGATGCCGGACACGGGACAGACGGTGACCTGAGGTCTGGCGGGATCAGGCACTTCGCCGATCTCCAGCATCCGCAGTGGGCTTTCATTCACGGCCAGGTCGCCATCCAGTTCGATGCCATTGAGGGAGGCATTCATGGTCCAGCCCACTTTCTCCGCAAAGCGCCCGTAAACATGCGCACGGTAAGTGGAACCATTTTCCAACTCGGCATAACGAAGCACGATCGGCGCCTCGGGAGGGGCGGACGGGGAGGCCCAGTAGTTGCGGATGACGCCGCGATTGGCGACGCGGTTTTCCAGGAGGTGGGTGATGCTGGGAGGCAACTGCTGGCGCGTCACCATGGGCACGGCTTGCTGGAGCGCGGTGCGGGGATCGGACTGGATCAATTGATGGAAAACGGGGCGGCGCGCGGCTGCCAGGGTGCGGCCTTCTGGCTCCATTTGAGTGCGGATTGCAGGTTCGGCTTTCAAGTAGCGGCCGTACCAGTCCATGAAGTCGGCGAGCGCGGTTGCCGCGCCACCATGAGGCTGGGGAAGGGCGCTCGCCAGCGAAGCTCCGGCAGGGGAATTTGGCGCTGTGGCCAGGAGCGGAGGGGCCTGGGCTGCCAACGTGGGTTTTGGCGGTGTGGCCTTTGGCGTGGCGACCGGCGGGCGCGGGGACTGGCCAAGAAACAGGCCACCAAGGACCGTCACAAGCGCCATCAGAACGATGTGGAGGCGCTTGGGTTCGGTGACTGGAGGCATATTTCGTAAGAAGCCTACCAGCCAGCTTTTTGGGGAGCAATGCTATTTTTCAAAAACGGCAATCTAATCGTCACACACGCACTGCCATCGCTTGCGCGGGTGACAGATTGGGCTCGTGATGGGCCTACCTTGCGTGCCGGAGGCTTATAGCCGGGCGAAAGGGCGCCGCATGAAGTAGGTGAGGCAGTTGAGGAGTATCGGCAGGAAGGCGCTTGTGCCGGAGTTTGAGCTTGGAACGGGTTGGCGCCTGATCTCGCCCTCGGATTTTGGGACGTAGTGGGGGTCACCATGATACTGCATGGCCACCGTCACGCTACGCCGGACTTTTTTGCCGATGCCGGTTTCACCGCACATGTAGTCGGTATAGGGTTCCTCAAACTTGCCCAGGCGCTGCTTTTCCTGGTACATCTGCCGCACCATGTCCCGCAGGCGAAGGGCATTGGCGGAACTGACGTCGGAATCACCGAAGGCGGCATCGAAGGACTCTGGAACCTCTTTCCAACTCATGAACGAGGCCTTGCGCCAATGCTCCTCGGCGGGACCGAGGGTCATTCGGAGTTCCTCGACGGTTACGACCAGCATGAGGACATCGGGCAGGGTATTGGGGGCT
>JAXMIV010000433.1:0-2635 GCA_034377045.1 Prosthecobacter sp.
GAAAAGGGGGCGGAAAGTAGACATGAGGGAGCAGGGTGGGGAAGTTTGCGGTGGTTTGCGATGGATTGCAATGGTTTGCGGTGGTTCTCAAACAATTGCAATCCATGGCAAACTTCCCCGCGTTCTACCCCTGCTTCGGCAGTCGCCCCAGGGCAGCCTCCGGCACCTCCAGCACTTTTTGCCGGCTGCCCTCTCCCCGCAGCAGGGTGATCTGGCTGCGCGGGCAGTCCAATGCCTCGCTCAAAAACCGGATCAGTTCCACATTGGCTTTGCCGTCCACGGGAGGCGCTTTGAGTTTAATCAAGAGCACCGGCCGGCCCTTCTCATCCGCCGTCCAGCCCGCAAATTCCGAACGCCGTGCATTCGGTGCCACGCGCACCACCAATTGCTTGAGAGTTTCAGCGGCCATCTTGTATCAACCTCGCGCCGCGATGATGCCTGCGGCAATCGCATCCGCGAGAGCCTGGCGATTTGCCGGGCTGCTGTACCGGCCGGCTTCAGTTTTGTTGCTCAAATAGGCCGCCTCCACCACCACCGCCGGCATCAGCGTGGAGCGCAGAACCTTGAAGCCACCGTGGATCACACCCCGATTTTTCCCGATCAGCCGATTGTCCATGGATCGCAAAATACTGCGCGCCAGCACCTTGCCGCGATCGCTGCGATAAAAGACCTCCATGCCGGAGATGGCCTTGTCGCGGCTGGCATTAAAATGAATGCTGACGAAGACGCTGCGCGAGTTCCGGTTCGCGATCCGAGCCCGATCCTCCAGCTTTACAAAGGTATCCGTGCGCCGCGTCATCACCACGCGCACGCCGCGTTTCTTCAGCGCCGTCTCCAGCCGCTTCGCCACATCCAGGCACAGCCGTTTTTCGATCAGGCCATTCCAGACACAGCCACCGTCATGACCGCCGTGCCCCGCATCCACCACGACCGTGCTAAAACTCAGCGCGCGGGCCGCATTCGGCAGCAGCGCCGACAGAGCCCCCAGCAGGATCATCCAGCGCAGACGGCGTTTCATGCGGGCAGGCTTACTTGGGAATCTTCAGCGTTTTGCCCGCGCGGATGTTATCCGACGTCATGCCGTTTGCCGCCTTGATCTTCGCCACCGTGGTATTATTGCGCCGGGCAATCGCGGAAAGGGTGTCGCCCGACTTGATCGTATATCCGGACGATCCGCCCTTCGACTTGCCACTGGAGCCCGAACTCTTCTTCGACGAGACCTTCCGCACCGAGGATGACGATTTGCGCGAAGCGCTGCCGCCATGGGACGAGCGCCACCTGTCATAGTCCGATCCCGAAGCCGGCGGCCCGGCCAGCGCCGCCCAAGAGGTGACATAGTTGCCGCCGGCATCGAATGGATAGTCCTTTTTCTCCATCGAATGGGCCGGCGTCGCCGCCGTACCGGTCAGGTTGATCGTGGGCAGGTTTTTCGGCAACCCGCGAATCCGGCCCGAAGAACTGGAGCACGAGTCCAACAGGCACGGCAGCAGCAGGGCGGGCAATAAAAGCCAGGGGCGACGCAGGGCGCTCATCATGTTCATTCAACATTCTACGTACCGCGCCGCACTGCAATCTAAAGGAGAGCCAGTTTTGACCAAATTCCGCCTGTCAAGGCGTGTGAAAGTCCTTCACCAGGCCCGTCACCCGCGGAATCTGATTCTTATCCCGGGCGAAAAGCACCTTGCGCTGGTGATAATAAGGGGTCGAACCCTTGGGCAGCGAATAAATCCATTCCGCATCATTGTCATGGCGTTCGAACGGAACCCCGATGGCCCTGAAGACAGCGCCCCCGTCCGAGCCAGCCCGAATGCGGTTGAACCTCTCAGCCGAGTAACCTTGCGCATACCGGGTGCTCGAGTCCAAAAAATGCCGGAGCGCCTGAGTCGCCTCAGCCGGTGTGTACCCATAACTGCCCAAATAAAAAGCCCAAATCAGCCCGGGAATGGCCACGATGATAAGCGGAGTAAACAAATACCAGTTCTTCTTGAACATGCGCGGAGTAGGGTTGGTTCAGCGATGCTGGGGCAGAGAGCACTGGGACGCAACTGGAAGATGCGGCGGCTCGGAGAAGCCCCAATATCCTTTTAGGTACTTGTCAGATTCTGCTGCGATCGCTAAAAGGATGGCAATGAATCTTTCATCCCACACCAGTTCGGTGATCTTGGCGGCGGCAATCTGCATCTTGGGCGCCTCGTCCTCGCCCAGCACAGCTCAAGAAGCACCATCGGGCCGCCAAAACTTATTCGTGAACGGTTCCTTTGAGAAGGGAACCGAAGGTTGGACCATTAAGTCCTTTCAGCCCGGTGGCACCGCCGAGATGGATCAAGCTGAACTGCGCGACGGTAAGCCAACCCTGCGAATCAGTAACCCGAAGGGCAACGACACGTTCGTCAATCAAAAGGTCACCCTGAAGCCCAACATGCGCTACCGCATCACCGGCTACATCAAAACCAAGGACGTCGTCCCTGATGACCGCAAGGATAAGGATGGCGCAAGCATCAGTATCTCCGGCGGCTTTGAAACCACCGAGCGTGTGCAGAAGACCAAGCCCTGGGCCAAGGTGGAACTTGAGTTCGAAAGCGGCGGCAAGACCGAGATGGTCATCGGCCCCCGCCTCGGCCAATACCATTCCACC
>JAXMIV010000434.1:0-6622 GCA_034377045.1 Prosthecobacter sp.
ATGAACTTCACCGGTGGCGGGGCCGGTACGAATGGCACTGAGATCGCCAAGGGCATCATCGTGGTCGGCAGCGCCAAGGTCAGCACCCTGACCACGCTGCCTTGACCTGAAACTCCTCCGCGTGTACCCGATCATGGTGGATGGCGTGCTCCAGAAGTGCCCCGAGGCTCCTTCCCACGCCATCCGCATTCGCCTTGCCACCCCATGTCTGCTTCTTTGATAGCTGACCCCGACCTGTCGCTCATCCGGCAGGCACAGGCAGGCGACATGGAGGCCTTTGATCAAATCGTGCTTCGCCATCAATCCACCATGACCGCGCTTCTGCATCGCTTCGTCCACACCCGGGCGGACCTGGAGGATCTCGTGCAAGAGACCTTTGTGAAGGCTTGGCGTGGACTGCCGGCGTGGGAACCAGAGAAGCCATTTGTGCATTGGTTGAAACGCATCGCCGTACGTTGCGGGCTGGAGTTTTACCGCCGCCAGCAGCGCTCGCCTCTGTCACGGCTCGCTCAACCGACGGCCGATGGCCGTGATCCCCTCGACGACCTGCCCGCTGACACGTTGGAAGCGGACCAGCAACGTGGTGCGCTGGGGGAGGCGCAGTTTCTGCTCTCGCATCTGCAAGCCGAAGATCGCGCGTTACTTACTCTGCTGCACTTGGAGCAGATGCCATTGGCAGAGATCGCCCAGCACTTCGGGTGGACGCGAATCAATGCCAAAGTAAAAGCCTTCCGCGCCCGCCAGCGGCTCAAAACTCTTCTCAAACGCCATGGCTATGAACTCACCTGACTCCCCCAAGAACTGGGATCGCCTCACGGCGCAGGCGCGCCAAGCGGCCGCACCCGCCGACATCGACCTGCGCCATGCCATCCGCGCCGAGATTGCCACCCAGGCCGCGAGGCCACGCACGATGCCCCATGTCGGCTTGCTGGATGAACTCCTCGCCCTCGGCGGCGCGCGTTGGCTGCAGGCGGGACTCGCCTGCATCCTGGCTGGGGCCGCCTGGTCCTGCTGGCAGGGAGTGACCATCGTGCATGAACTCACCATCCTATGGTCCTTCCAAGGGCCGTCTCTGGCCCAACTGTGAGGAATCATTTGTCTTATGAACACGCCCGCCGATCCACCGCCCGCCCCACACCGCAGCCGCGCACTGCTGCTGCTGTTGTTCGTATTCCTGCTCGGAGCTGCCAGCGGCATCGGTGGTGGCCTTCTCATTCTGCGTGGCCTGGCCCAAAGGGCTTTCGCCGGTGATCTGCGCGATAACAGCCCTGTGGAATTCGTGGTCGCCACCCTGGAAAAACAGTTGTCGTCCGAGCTCGATTTGACTCCGGAAGAACGCCAGGCGGCCCGGCGTGAACTCGCGGTCACTGTGACCCGATTCAAAGACCTGCGCACCCGCCTGCGCACCGACGCGCGCGCCGTCGTCGAAGACACACTGGTGCGCGTCGAACAACACCTGCCACCCGAGAAGCGTGTCCGCTTGCGTGAGCGTGCCGCCAACCGATTGCGGCCTTGGGGCCTGGTGCCGTGACTGGACGGGATTGCCGAATCAATTCGCCGAAACCTTCGGCGTCTTCGGACCATCCGCGGGCAATTTCGGCGGGGTGATGTAGGCTTTCGGAATGTCGCCGCGCAGCGACCTCAGGAAGGTGATGATGCTGGTGGTCTCGGCATCGGAGATGGTTTTGCCGAGTTGGTGCTCCGCCATCTTTTGGACCATTGCCTTCAGATCCTTGACAGAGCCGTCATGGAGGTAAGGGCCGGTTTCGGTGATGTTGCGCAGGCTGGGAACTTTGAAGTAACTCTTGTCCGCTTCAGCCTTGGTGGCTTCGTAGCGGCCGAGATCCTTGAGTTCGGGCCAAGCTTTGATGAGGCCGAGCTTTTGATACATCGCGCCGCCGATCGCCGCGCCATTATGGCAGGTCACGCACCCGGTTTTGGCGAAAGTTTCATAGCCTTTCACCTCTGCAGCCGTGAGGGCGGCCTTGTTGCCTTTCAGGTAATCATCCCAGCGGGAAGGGGTCATGAGTTTGCGCTCAAAGGCGCCGACCGCGCGGCCAAAGTTTTCATAGGTGAGGGGATCGGCATCTCCGGGAAACGCGGCCTTAAAGGCATCGACATAGCCGGGAATCGACCGCAGCACCTGGACGACGAGATCGGCGCTGGGCATGCCCATTTCGATCGGATTGAGCACGGGGCCCTTGGCCTGCTCTTCCACACTCGGCGCGCGGCCGTCCCAAAACTGGGCAACGTGCAGCGCGGCATTGTAGGTGGTCGGTGAACTGCGGCCGCCGAGTTTGCCCTCGTGTCCGGGCGAGAAGGGGCGGTTGTCCTGGCCGTATTTGTCCAGCATGTGGCAGGAGTTGCAGGACATCTTGCCGTTCTTGGAGATGCGGGTCTCGTAATAGAGCATGCGCCCCAGATCGACCTTCGCCGCGGTCAGTTCGTTGTCCTTCGCGGGAGCCTCGGCGGGCAGCGGCTTGAACATCATCAGGAAGGAGTCCGACAGCGCATCCGCCAGGGCAGGTTGGGCGGCCAGGGCGGCGGAAGCGGCGACGATCAGGAGGGAATATTTCATTCGTGCAAAGAGGGTTGGAATCCGTGCGAGCGCGGACTATGGTGAATGTCATTCATTGTGCAAGCAATGTGTGTCACTCATCATTTCTTGTGCTCTGCCAAAAGCCATCTAGTCGTCAGCCACCATGAACCGCCACCTCCTTCACCTGCTGCTGGTTTTGTTGTCGGTCTGCTCACCGCTCCTGGGGCAAGAGCCGCCCGCAAGCGCCGCCTCTCCGGAGGCTATCGCCAAAATCCAGGAGGCGCAGGAGCTTTCGCGACGCGAGCGGTTCGTCGATGCGCTGGCGAAACTTGATGAGGCCGAAGCCTTGTCTCCGAACATCGCGCAAATCTACAACCTGCGCGGCTCCATCTACCTGTCGCGGCCGTTGCGCGACTTTGCCCTGGCCACCGAAATGTTCAACAAGGCGGAAGCACTGCTGCCGGGTACGATCGTGGTAGCCTTCAATCGGGCGGAGGTGTTCTTTGTGAAACAAGATTGGCCGGCCGCGCAAAAGGCCTTTCAAAAGGTCCTGGATGATTTCCAAAAGATTCCGGTACAGACCCGCCACATCATTCTCTTCAAACGGCTGATCGCGGAAGCGAAGCTGGGCCAGAACGAGGCGGCGGAGAAGACGCTCAAGGACAGCTTTACCTTCATGGATGACACTCCCGCCTATTACTATGCCAAGGCGGCGCTGGCCTTCCAGGCTAAGGATGAGGCCAAAGCCAAAGAGTGGATGGCAAAGGCAGCAGGCATTTTCAAAGCTGCCGATGTGGCGCCCTATCTGGATAGTCTGACCGAGGCGCGCTGGATCCCGGACATCAGCCTGCCGCTGCTGGAGACGAAATGAGCTATGTGGCGGATCGCAGCGGATACCGGCGGCACCTTCACCGATGCCTACGCCATCGATCCCGCGGGCCGCGAATCACGCTGCAAGGTGCTTTCAACGGCACGGCTGCGGGTTCGCATTGTCGAAGGCGTTGGGCCTAACCAATGGCGTGTCAGCGGTTTGCGCCCCATGGCGCGTGATTTTTACGCGGGGTTTCAGGCGAAGCTTCTGTCCGCGCCATGGGACGCTTTCATCATCACCGCGTGGGACCCGGAAACGCGGGTGCTCGGGTTTGAGCCTGCGAGGACCAACGCGCCGGCCACTTCGGGGGAAGTACCTTGCCTCTCCAGAGGCGAGGACGCGGCGACCACTGAGACGCTCATTCACCCAACGTCCTCGGCTCAGGAGAGCCAAGGTACTCCGGTGGGTGCGCTGCTGGATCTCACGACCGGTGAAGAGGCGCCGATTCTCGCCGCGCGCTTGCTCACCGCCACGCCGCTGGGAGGCGCCTTCCCACCTCTCGAACTTCGTCTCGCGACCACCCGTGCCACCAATGCCCTGCTGGAGCACAAGGGCTCGCCGACCGCCCTCTTCATCACCCGCGGCTTTGGCGATCTGCTGCGCATCGGCGATCAGCGGCGGAAGGATCTCTTTGCGCTGAAGCATGAGCCCCGGCCGGTCTTCTTCACCGTTGCCGGCGAGGTGGCGGAGCGCATCACCCCGGACGGCACGGTGCTCACACCTTTGGATGAAGCCACGCTGCTAAAAATGGCCCGTGGTTTCCTCGATCAAGGCATTCGCCATGCCGCCGTGGCCCTTTTGCACAGCTATGCTCATCCCGCTCACGAACAGCGTGTTGGCGCCCTGCTCCTGCAGGCGGGCTTTCGCCACGTGACGCTTTCCAGCGCCATCGCGCCTTTCACCAAGATCTTGCCGCGCGCGCAAAGTGCGGTGGCGAACGCCTACCTCACCGGCCCGGTGGAAGAGTTTATCGGCGCAATCGCGGCAGCGCTCCATGAGGGCACTAGCCTGCAGATCATGACCAGCTCCGGCGCCTTGGAATCCGCCGCGGAAGTGAACCCCAAGGACTTGCTGCTCAGCGGACCCGCGGGCGGCGCCATCGGCGCGGCCAACGCGGCGGCCAGCATCGGCCAACATCGCATTCTGACTCTGGACATGGGGGGTACCAGCACGGACGTAGCGCGGATCGATGGCCGGCCGGGCTATCGCTTCACCCAAAACGTCGCGGGCATGCAATTGCTGGCGCCCTGTGTGGCCATTGAAACGGTGGCTGCGGGCGGTGGTTCGATCTGCCGCTGGACGCATCATGGGCTCGCCGTCGGCCCCGAAAGCGCGGGCTCCAACCCCGGGCCTGCGTGTTATGGCAAGGGCGGGCCGCTGACCATTACGGATGTCAATTTCTTGTTAGGCCGCTTTGATCCGGCGCGCGCGCCGATCCCGCTGGACCTGGAAGCCTCCCGCATGCGCCTGCGTGAACTCAAGGAACAGTGTGGCGCCGCCTTGACGGAGACCGAACTGCTCGAAGGTTGCCTGCGCCTGGCGGTCGAGCACATGGCCGATGCCATCCGCCGCATCTCAGTCGCGGAAGGCTATGATCCGGCGGAATACGCGCTGCTCGCCTTTGGCGGCGCGGGCCCGCAACATGCCTGCGCCGTGGCGGAGCGGCTTGGCATCCGCACCATCCTGGCGCCCCGGCATGCGGGAATCTTGAGCGCCGTTGGCCTGCATCAGGCGCTGCCTGAGAAGTTTGAACAGCAACAGGTGCTGCGGCCTCTTGACGAATGCCAGGACGAGACACTAGCATGGATTGAAACCCTGGCCGAACGCGCGCGTGACCATCTCAGACAAGGCCGCGTTCTCGACGATTTCGCTCCTCCCCAAGCCATCGGTGAACTTCGTCTGCGCGGACAGGACACCCCCATTCAAATCGCCTTCACACAGGCCGCTGATTTGCCGAATCTATACCGCAAAGCCTACCGGCGTCTCTTTGGTTATGAGCCGCCGCAGGATCGCGTCATCGAATTCGTGAGCCTGCGCGTGTCTGTTCGCGTCTCGGGGCCACAAGCCGCGCCTCGCTCGCTACAACCAGGCGCGGTCTTGGGCAGTGGCCCGCTTCTTTTGCAGGACGAATTCAGCACACTCGTCGTCGGCGAAACATGGTTGGCCTCAGACATCTCCGGTTTCGGTTATGTCCTCGAGAAACAACGCTCACAGCCGCATACCTCCGCCACGCCCATTGCCCTGCCGCCATCTGCCCTGGCCCGTGATCTCATGCGCCATCGTTTCCACAGCATGGTGGCGGAGATGGGCGCTCTGCTTTGTCGCACCGCCATCTCCACGAATATCCGCGAGCGCCTGGACTTTTCCTGTGCCCTGCTGAATCCCGCCGGGCGCCTCATTTCCAGCGCGCCCCACATTCCCGTGCATCTCGGCGCGCTCGGTGTCTGCGTTCGCGAATCCATTCGCGGCTTTGATCTCCGCCCTGGGGATACCCTCATCACCAATCATCCGGCATTTGGCGGCTCCCATCTGCCGGATGTGACCTTGATCACACCCATCTTTGACAAGAACAATCATTTGTTAGGCTACGCCGCCAATCGTGCCCACCATGCCGAAATCGGTGGCCTCACCCCGGGCTCCATGCCTGCCACCGCCACGCGACTTATAGAAGAAGGCGTGGTCATTCCACCGCAATTTTTGCTGCGCGCCGGCACCTCGTATTTCGAGGCCATCGCCGAACTCCTCACCACGGGTCCCTATCCCACGCGCAATCTCGCCGACAACATGGCCGATCTGCACGCCCAGTTCGCTGCCAATCTCCAGGGACTGGACCGCCTATGCGCCCTAGCGGACGATAATCCAGATCGCTTGCGCGGATTGATGGATGAAATCCTCGCCCATTCCGCCGCCGTCATGCGCCGCCAGATCTCGCGAATGCCCGCGGAAACGACGGCCGTACAGACGCTGGACGATGGCGCCCGCATCCAGGTAAGCGTGCGCGCCAAGGATGAACGCCTCGTTGTCGACTTCACCGGCACCAGTCCCGTGCATTCCGGCAATCTCAACGCCACCAACGCTATCGTCCGCAGCGCCGTGCTCTACGTGCTGCGTCTGCTTCTGCAAGAAGACCTGCCGCTCAATGAAGGCCTCTTGGAGCCGGTGGAACTCATTCTTCCCGACAGCCTGCTGAATCCCACCTTCACCGGCGATCC
>JAXMIV010000435.1:0-4665 GCA_034377045.1 Prosthecobacter sp.
GCCCTTGATGAAGCGCCAGGCACAGATGGGCCAGGTGCGCGAGACCCGGTCTGAGACGTCTTCCGTCTCACGCACCCTAAAGCCGGCCTCGGTCATCCAATGACGGTAGTCCCGCTCCGCGCCCAAACTGGGCATGCGGCCTTCGCGGCAGATGGGTTCGAGCAAATGGCGCTGCTGCCAGGGCCGGGGATTTTCACCCGCCAACCACGCGCACACCACCAGCCGCCCTCCCGGCTTCAGCACCCGATAGGCCTCGGAAAACACTCGTTGTTTGTCCGCCATGTGTTCCGTGCTTTCGATGGCGATGAGGGCATCAAAGCTCTCCGCCGGCCGTTGGTTATGCATCCAGTCTTCCATGAGGAAGACCGGATTGACGGCGGGCGCCGTGGCCTCCTGCGCATACCGGTGTTGGGCGGCTGAAATGGTCAGCCCCATCACCTGCACACCGCACTCCCGCGCCAGGATGCGCGCGGTAAAACCATAGCCGCAGCCCAGATCACACACTGCCATGCCGGGCGCGAGCTGGGCCTTTTGCATCACCGCATCAACCAACGCCCGGGTTGCCTCATCAGGGGTCTCGCGGCCCGTGCGCCACAACCCGTGATGCACATGGTCGCCCCAAATCTCCCGATAAAAACGATCCAGTTGATCGTAGTGACGCGCAACATCGCCGCTGCTGACGGGCTGGGAGGATTCGATCATGGAATGGGAATCAAAGCGCGGTCCAAAAGGTCTTGCAACCGCCCACCGCACTGATCAACGATGCAGTTCTTCGCAAGTCATGAAGCCGGCATTCATCATCGTACTCCTTTTCTGTGGCTTGCCATGGATCATGCCTGCCGCGGAAGATCTCTCCGCGCCGCCGGTCACCACCGCTCGTGCCTGGGCCATTGCCGATGGCGGCGCCGGCAAGATCATCGCTTCTGAGCATGGGAATGAGCCCCAGAAATCGGCCAGCACCACCAAGATCATGGGCGCGCTTGTCGTGCTGAATCTGGCCCAATACGACCCGGCCGTCCTCGATGAAATGGTCACCATCTCCAAACTCGCGGATGCCACCGAAGGCTCCACCGCGGAAGTCAAAGCCGGCGAAAAGATCAGCGTGCGCGAAGGCCTCTATGGCCTGCTGCTGCCTTCTGGAAATGATATGGGCAACGCCCTCGCCGAGCACCTCAACGCCCGCCTGCAACCACCGGGCAAGGAAAGTCCCGCCAAGCTGGCCGAGTCCGCTTATCGCACGCGGCGCAACTTCATCGCCGAAATGAATCGCATGGCCACCCGCCTCGGCATGCACAACACCTGCTATCGCCTGCCTTACGGTGATGGTGGCACCGCCGACGACCGTACCACCACGGCGGAGGATCTCGTCCTGCTGGCCCATGAGGCGATGAAAAACCCGCTGTTCCGCGCCATCGTCAAAACGACCGAATACACCGGCAAAGTCCGCCTGCCCAAAGGCGGCACCCGCTCCCTCCATTGGGAAAACACCAATCTCCTGCTGAAACTCGGCGCCTACGACGGCATCAAGACGGGAAAGACTCCCTCGGCCCGCTTCTGCCTTGTGGCGCGCGGCGAACACGAAGGCCGCCTCCTCATCGTTGTCGTCCTCGGTGCCGCCTCAGACGAGAGCCGGTTTGCGGACGCGCGAAATCTGTTCCGCTGGGCTTGGGCAAACAAAAAGTAAGGGGGCTCACCTGCCCAAGGCTGGCTTTGCCGCAGTGGCGCCTGCTTGCTTGCCCACCCGGGAACGGCCCACGAAGGTCGCGCCTTCGTCGGCGGAGAATGCTCCCGCTGTCACGTCCCCCAGGATCGTGGCGGTGGACTTGGCCTGGCAGCGTTCCTGCACCGTGACGTTGCCCTCCACTTTGCCAAAGATCACCACGTTGCACGTTTTGACCTGGCCCTTCACCATCCCGCTTTCACCAATGGTCAGGTCGCCTGTGGAGATGACATCTCCCTCCACCTTGCCTTCGATGGAGAGCTGTTTGCCAAAGGTAATTGACCCCTTGATTTCGACATCTGGAGAAAGCGTGTTCATACGGCGCGGAAATCAAGGAATCGCATTTCGAGGCTCGGGCGGCTGTATCTATCTTTCAGGAAAATTGGTGAACTCATTATTGGTTAGGTCTATTTGGAGATGAGGCTCGTGTATTCAGGCTCAATGACATAGGCATGGACGATTTAGATAGTGAGGGCCGCCGCACCCTGTGCGCTTCCTTCGCTAAAGCCCCCCCATGATGAAAACAATTCCCTACATTGCAACCGCCCTTCTTGGCATGTTCCTCCTCAGCAGTTGCGCCAATGACCTAGAACTGGTCAGCGTCAAAGACAAGCCCCTCATTGAAGATCACCTCACGGTCGATCAGGGCCGCACCTTTCGCGTTCGCCGCTACGTCATGAACGAGATTCCGCTGGAGACCGTCAAAGAAGTGAAATTGGTCAGCCGCTAAAAGGTCATCAATTGCCGCCCGCCGCCTCACTGACAAAGCCCGCCAGCCGCGCGGCGATGTCTTCCAGGCCGCCCGCCAGCGCGGCATAGCGCCCGCTGGCCTGCCAGCCGCGCACCACCGAAAGCGCGGCCTGATCCGCCGCTGCGATTTGCGCAAACACCGGCGTCTCCCGCCGGGTCGTGATCAGCGCATTGCCCAAGACGCCGTTGCGATTCGGAAACACGGAGACAAAGGTTTGCAATTCTTCAGGCCGCCCGGCCAGGCTCTGCAGATAGGTCTCCACCGCCGCGCGTTGCACAGCATCACTGACATCCGCGCGGGCCATGAGCGCGGCGCGGTGTTCGGGGGCCCACGCGAGCAGCGCCGGATCATTGGCCAGCGCCGTCAACGCCTCCGCCGGTTTCTGCGTGATGATGCGGTCCAGCGCCACATAGGCCGCGTGTGTGGTCCCGGCTTCGATTGGCTGGCCTGCCGCGTTTTGCAGCCGTGTCACACTCGCCATGTTGAGCAATTCCTGCACGCCACCGAGATGCACCGCCGTGTCAAAGGCTTCCAGATATCCTTGCGACGGCGCGCCGAGCCACGCCTGATTGTCGAGCATTTGGTTAAGCCGTTGGCGCAACTCCGCCGTATGCGCTCCATCCTGGTTCTGCCAGCCCAGGTTGCGCATCGCCAGCGCCCACTCATCAGCGACCTGCGACCCGCCAAAGATCTTTTGCGCATAATCAACCGAAGCAGCGGGATCGAGCTGGCCCAAGATGTCCAGCAACCCCGTGCGCATGGAAGGTGCGTCCGCGAGCACGCCACCAGCCTCCACGACAAAACCCAGTCCCGTCGCCGCATCCGTGCCCGCATCGAGGAACTGCAGGATCGCGGCGGCAGCTATATCCGCGGGCGCTTTGCGCAATTCATCGCGCAGGCGGTTAAGCACATCGCGCGCGCGCGTCTGCCGTTCATCATTCGAGAGGGAGGCTTCCTCGCCAATCTTGCGCAATTCATCGGCCAGGGCGTTCAACCGTCCGTGCAGAGCCCGCACCGGCGCGGGCGCCGTTTCAGCAGGCTGGATATCCTTGGGAATTTCCATGGTCAAATGCTTTTGGTTAGGCGAAGGCGGAGATTCGATTGGCGCCTGGCTGCCGGGCAGAAAGGTCAGGTCCGCGTGTGTGGCGCCGCTCTTGTCGCGGCCCAGCCACCAGCCAAGCACGCCCGCAAAAAGCAGAGCCACGCCCGCCGCCGCCAGTATCCAGCGCTTGCTTCTCCCTGCGTTTTCTGGAGTTCTCATGGTCAGATCCTCCATTTTACTTCGCACTGATGGTGAGGCTCACCGAATTCAGCTTGCCGGCATCGGGCCGGTAGCGGTCGCGCACGGAGAGCTTCCAGGTGCCGTTGGGATTCGTACCGATGTAGGAGGTGGAGACATCCCGGTTCGTATAAATGACATTGTCCCCACTGTCACCGCTCACCCGTTGCAGCGTGAATGCGCGCCCCGTGGGAGAGGTCAGCACGATTTCCAAATCGCCGCGGTAGGCGTGCGTGATGTTCAGGGACACCAGTACCTTGGTCACGGCGGTGGGCAGACCACTCACCGGCAGGGTCCGCACGGTCCAGGTCGGCCTGCCGTCCGGAATGGCCACCGCCGTGGTGGAACTGAAGGTCTTCGTCGTCTCCGTGGTCGGTAGTGGCACCGGATCAGTCACGGTGCCGCCGCTGGCGGTGATGGCGTCGGCGATCAGTTGGTTCGCCGCACTGTTGATGGCCCGCGCTCCCGCGCCCAGGCCGCCGCTGGCCAGGCCAGACACATGCACACCCGCCAACTGCCATGTGCCACCCGAATTGACAAAGACGCCGCCACCGCTCATGCCTGAGCCACCCCTGACGTAGGGATTCCACATGTAAAAACTCGTGCTGCTGGTGTAGCGGGAGGTGAAGGGACCTGTCGAATGCTGGTAATAACCGTCGGCGCCCGGATAGCCCAGGATCATCTTGCTCAATGTGGTGCTATTCAACGGGTGCGCCGTCGTGCTGTCGCTCCAGGCGGTGCCCACCGGGGTGCCCGGGGTCAGGTTCGCAAAGGCGTAATAGACCACGAAATCCGCGTTAAAAGCGCTGCCGGAGGTGCCGCCGCTGTAAGTCGTCCAGCGCATGTACCCACGCAGATCCTGGGTGGAGGCCGCGCTGTAGGGGCTGGCGCTCGAATTCCAGGCGCGATTCCAGC
>JAXMIV010000436.1:0-3725 GCA_034377045.1 Prosthecobacter sp.
AGAGAGCGGAGAAATCGGCGACCCATTCGTAGAGATTCCCGAGCATGTCCTTGAGTCCCCAGGCATTGGCGAGGAGCTGGCCGGAGCGGCGCGGTCCGGCGATCTTGCCGGGGAAGGCCTGGTTCGGCCAGTGACTTGTCGTCCATCCCGCACCTTTGTATCCGCGACTGCTGTTGCCGCCATACCAGGCAATGTCATTCAACACCGGCCCATTGTTTTCTCCAAGCACCTGCATCTCTCCACCATAGGTCGCAGTCAACGTACCAGCGCGACAGGCATATTCCCACTGAGCCTCGGTGGGCAGGGCGTAAATCCAGCCGCTCGGCAAACGGCGCGCGGCGCGCTCGGAGGCGGTGAGGAGCGAGCAAAACAACCGGGCATCATCCCAGCTCACATAGTAGATCGGAATGTTCGGCGCAGTCGCGGCGCACACATTAGAGATGACATTCAATCCATCGCCGGCCTTGGAAGCTTCGCGCAGGGTGATCTTTTTGCCGTTGAACGGATAAAGTTTTTTATCCTCCAGCATTCGCTTCGCCTGATCACGCAGGGTCTGCTGTGTCACCGCCGTATACTGTCCCTGGGTCACCTCGGTCTCGCCCATCCAAAAACCCTGGGTCAGCTTCACCCGATGCGGTGTTTCGTAGTCATCGCGCCCCGGTTCTCCCACGGGACTGCCCATGACGAACTCGCCCGGCGGACACCAATGCAGGGTCATCTTCACGCCATTGTCGGCGCGACTCTGCCCGGGCTTCGATCCTTCCTTCAACACGACCTCCCCATGAATACATCCACCAACGGCCAGCAAGAGGTATATCCAAACGAACGGCTTCATGGCCGTAAGAATCGTTGCGAGATATTAAAATCTCAAGCGACGACTCTGAAAATTAACAGCGGACTTCCCGGCGCAACTCCTTCCCAATCCTGCTTGAACCCTATGAAGCAGCAGGCATGAGCGAAAGATACGCGACACGCTACGCGTATCAGACCAGCCTTATGGACAATTCATCTATCTCCTGCCGCCGTGACTTTCTACAAACCACAGGCCTCAGTATTTTAGGTTGTCCATTCTTGTCTGAATGGTTGGCAGGCTCAGGCATGGCGGCTGAGGTAACGGTCACCACCACTGCACCCGCGATCACGCCGCTGAACCGCTTCCCGCGCATGATGCAGGACTGGCTCGTGGATCAGATCCGCACGTCGGAAGGACGCGGCGACGCGCGGCGGAAGGCATTGAAAACGAAAGCGGATGCTGAGGCCTATGTGAAGTCCGTGCAGGATCGCATTCGCCAGAGTTTCGGCCCCTTGCCGGAAAAAACTCCACTGAACGCAAAGATCACGAAAACGCTGGAACGCGACAACTACCGCATCGAAAACATCATCCTTGAGAGTCGGCCCGGCTACACGGTTACAGGAAATCTTTACCTGCCGGTGGGTCGCAAACTTCCTGTGCCTGGTGTCATCGGTGTCTGTGGCCATTCCCTTAATGGCAAAGCAGCGGAAGCTTACCAGAGTTTTGCGCAGGGCCTCGCGCGTCAGGGCATGGCATGCTTTATCATCGATCCGGTTGGGCAGGGTGAGAGGTTCCAGTATCTCAATGACAAACTTGGATCGCGATTCGGCGGCAGCGTTGCTGAGCACATTCAGATGGGCAATCAACAGACGCTTATCGGCGAATTCATCGGTTCCTGGTTTGCATGGGACGGCATTCGAGCACTCGACTACCTGCTGACTCGCAAAGAAATCGATCCACAGAATATCGGAGTAACCGGCAACTCTGGTGGCGGCACCCAAACGACATGGCTCTGCGGCATGGAACCAAGATTCACAATGGCCGCACCTGCGTGTTTTGTGACCACCTTTCTTCGTAATGCTGAGAACGAATTACCAGCTGATACCGAACAGTGTCCGCCAAAGGTGCTCGCGCTTGATCTTGATCACAGCGATTTCCTCGCAGCGATGGCACCGAAGCCCGTGATCATTCTTGCCCAGGAAAAGGATTTCTTTGATACACGCGGTTCAGTGGAGGCATATGAGCGACTGAAGCGGCTCTACGCGCTGCTCGGGAAACCAGAGAATATTCAACTGCAGGTCGGTCCTGATCCACATGGCTATACGCAACCGAATCGCGAGGCGATGTATCGCTTCTTTGGCAAGGTTACGGGCCTTGCAGTCACACCCACCGAACCCGCCATCAGCATCGAGAAAGATGAGGACTTGTGGTGCGCTCCACGTGGTCAGGTTTCTGAATTAGCATCGCGCACACTGATGTCCTTCACCCGCGATAAAGCGGAGGCATTGGCAGTGAAGCGCGTCGCATTGTCTGGCAAGGTCCTCAAGAAAACGGTTCGTGAGATTTTAAAAATGCCTTCGATCGCAGACACGACAGCGGACTACCGCATCCTGCGCCAGGCCGGTGCGCGAAAATATTCGTCGAAGAACTACTGCTCTTATGCGGTGGAGACGGAGCCGCGTATTCACGCGCTGCTCACCCGGTTGAATGATGAGGCGCTGACCTCTCGTATTCCCGGATCGGCGAAACAGGCGGTTCTCTATATTTCACATCGCTCCGCCGATGCTGAGTTGCGCGAGGAGCCGCTGATACAGGAACTCATTGCCGCCGCGCCTGATGCTGCTTTTTATGCGTGTGATGTCCGCGGTATTGGCGACTCCCAACCAAACACCTGCGGCACGAACACGTTTCTTGCCCCCTACGGCAACCACTACTTTTACGCGGCGCATGGCTTGATGCTTGACCGTCCGTTGCTGGGGCAGCGTACGTTTGATGTGTTGCGTGTGATCCAGCTTCTCATCGCATCAGGGCACAAGGAAATTCATCTCGCCGGCAGGGGGTGGGGCGCACTGCCAGCCGCTTTTGCCGCACTACTAAGTGACGAGGTGCGGTTGGTTACTTTAAAGAACGCGTTGACCGCCTTTGGTGAAGTGGCCACAGCAGAAGACTATAAATGGCCGTATGCCATGATGCTGCCGGATGTGCTGAAACAATTTGATCTCCCTGATTGTTATTCGGAATTGAAGTTGAAAAATCTCAAACTCATCGAGCCCTGGGGAGCTGCGGACGGCATGCAGGCATAATTTTCATCAAGCCAGGTCACGGGCAATGTTTTGTGTAAGCCAACGCCCTGCCTTTTGCCAGACAGGTCTCTTTAATTCATAATCGAGCTTTCCAAGCCTGCTTGAACCGTGTTCAGTTGCGGACATGAGTGTAAAAGACACCAACGCTACCATGGCCGTGTATCTCGATCTTGAGAACATTGTCCTTGGAGCACAAGAGGCGCATTACCCCAAGTTCGAAATCCAACAGGTGCTGGAACGTCTTCTTTTGAAGGGCCACATCGTCACCAAAAAAGCCTACTGCGACTGGGATCGCTATAAAGAACTTAAACGAGGTCTTCATGAAGCGGCGTTCGAGCTGATCGAGATACCTCATGTGCGACAATCTGGAAAAAACTCCGCTGACATCCGCATGGTAGTCGATGCCCTCGATCTCTGCTATACCAAGGGGCATGTGGATACGTTCGTCATCATCAGCGGTGACTCCGATTTCTCACCATTGGTCAGCAAGCTCCGTGAAAATGCCAAGACCGTCATTGGGATGGGTGTTAAAAACTCCACTTCCAATCTCTTCATCAGCAACTGCGATGAATTTATTTACTATGATGATCTGGTGCGCACAGAAGTCAGCAGAGCCAAGAAAAGCACCT
>JAXMIV010000437.1:0-3351 GCA_034377045.1 Prosthecobacter sp.
TGGCCCTGGTGCTTGCCCTCGTCCTGTCGCTTTCAGGAATGAAAACCGAGGATGCCGGCATGCGGCGTGACTGGTCCTCCGCACTGGCGGTGCCTTTCATCATGGCCGCGGTCCTCTGGGACGGCTGGTTTTCGCGAATGGATGCGCTGCTGCTTCTCGGTTTATTTTCCGCCTGGTTGACCGCGGTGGTGCGGCATGCCCGCTGCCATGCGGCGCGGCAATCGGCACCACAGGCCGGCGCTAGTTCGCCGCGGCTGAAAACGGTGCTACAGGTCGCCGCCGGATTGGGGTTGCTTATCGGGGCCGCGCAATTCGTGGTCTTGGGCGGCCAGGGAATCGGCCTGGCGCTAGGCTGGAGTCCCTTCGTTGTCGGTGCGGTCGTGGTCGCCGTGGCGACCGGAACGCCGGAGTTCGCCGCTACCTTAATCGCGCGCCTGCGCGGCCATCACGATATGGGGTTGGGCAATATTTTGGGCAGCAACGTTTTCAATGCCCTGTTCATCGCTTCCGTCACCGCGTTGATCAAACCCTATCGCGTGAAGCTGCCGGAGTTGCTGCCCAGCCTCATTTTCGGTGTCATAACTACTCTTTTGATCCTCCCGGGGCGCGGCGGCAGGCTCGGACGCTGGCGAGGTTTTGTGCTGCTGGCCCTCTATGCCGCTTACGTGGCGGCGAACCTGCGCACCGCGCAGGGTTGAGCGGGATCAGTCGCGCGCTTGACACCGCCGCGCAAACCACTTCCGAATCTCCTCCGTCCACAGCACAGCGCTGGCCACGGCGCCGATGAGCAAAAACTGCGGCAGCGCGATGGGCACGGTGTGGAACAGGCGGTTCATCGGCTCCGTGTAGACCACCGCCAGTTGCAGCAGGTTCGCCAGCACCAGACCACCGAGCAGCCAGCGATTCTTCAAAAAGGCGAATTGCAATGCCGAGCGTGTGGCGCTCTCGCAGTTCAAGACGTTAAACCATTGGCAAACCGCAAGGAGGGTGAAGGTCTCCGTCTGCACCACGGCAAAAGGCGCGCCCGTGGAAAGCCGCCAGATGAAGTAGCCCAGGGTGACCGCGGCGGAAGTAGGTACCATGAGCCCCATGCGCCGCAGCATGGAGCGGGTGATCAGTGGTTCGCTGGTGCGCACCGGCTCGCGCTTCATCTCGTCACCTTCGGGCCCCTCCATCACCAGGTTGAGCGTCAGCGTGCCTTCGGTGACCAGATTGATCCAAAGGATCTGCACCGCCGCCAGCGGCAGCGGCAAGCCAGACAGCATGGCGGCAAGCAAGATGATCACTTCATCCAGTGACGTGGCAAAAAGGAACAGCAGCAGCTTTTGAATGTTGCCATAAACCAGCCGCCCTTGCTCGACCGCATGCACGATAGTGGCAAAGTTGTCGTCAGTGATGACGATCTTCGCCGCCCCCTTCGCCACTTCAGTGCCAGTGATGCCCATGGCCACACCGACATCAGCACGGGCCAGCGCCGGCGCGTCATTCACGCCATCCCCGGTCATCGCCACCACGTTTCCCCGCGATTGAAACGCCTCGACGATGCGCAGCTTCTGCGCCGGATGCACTCGCGCAAACACGGCGATGTGGTCCAATTCGGCGACGAGTTCCTGCTCCGGCATCGCCTCCAGTTCACGTCCGTCCACCGCCCGGTCATCCGCGCCCGCCATGCCCAGCATGCGCGCGATGGCGAAGCCGGTGGCCTTGTGATCGCCGGTGACCATCACCGGCCGGATGCCAGCCGCAAGACACCCGTCGACTGCGGCCTTCACCTCTTCTCGAGGCGGGTCCATCTGGCCGATAAGCCCCAGGAAAGTCGCGCGGCCTTGAAACTGGCTGAAGCCCGCATCTTCATCGATCTCCGCTTCGTCAACCATCGCCACGGCAAGCACGCGTAAGGCTTGCAGAGCCATCTGCTCGGCGGCGCCCAGCATCTGCTGGCGTGCGCCGTCATCCACCGGCTGCACCGCATCGCCATGCCGCGCGCCGCCACAAAGCGGCACCAGCATCTCGGGCGCCCCTTTGATAAACACCCGGTTAGGCCGGTGCGTATGGCCGTGCTGCGTGGCCATCAATTTGGTGGTCGCATCGAAAGGAATCTCCGCGCGGCGCGGCCATTCATGGCGCAGGTGCTCAGGCTCAACGCAACCCTTCAGGGCGAGCGTCAGCAGCGCGGACTCCGTGGGATCACCCAGAGCCCGCCAGCGTGACTCCTCGGAGGTCGGCGGCACCAATTGCGAATCATTGCACAGCACGCCGGCTTCAAACAGGAAACGCAGCGCGGGTTCGTTCGCGCTTGAGAGTTCGTGTCCGGAGAGGGACAGGGAACCTTCCGGCGCATACCCGGAACCGCTCACTTCGACCTGCCGGCCATCCGCCAGCCACAGGGCGGTGACGGTCATTTCATTTTTCGTCAGTGTCCCGGTCTTGTCGGAGCAAATAATGTTCGTGGAGCCCAGCGTCTCCACCGCCGCCAGCCGGCGCACGATCGCGCCTTTGGCCGCCATCCGCCGCATGCCCACCGCCAGGGCGATGGTCAGCGCCACGGGCAATCCCTCCGGCACCAGCGACACCATCTGGCTGATGGCCACCATCAGGATATCCGCCACCGGCATGCCGCGCAGCAAGCCCGCTCCCAACACCACCGCGAATAAAATCACCGAAGCGATCAGCAATTGCCGGCCAAACTGTTCCATCCGCAGCTCCAGCGGCGTCTTCGGCTCCACGGCGGCGGTGGTCATGCCGGCGATCTTTCCCACCTCCGTGGCCAGTCCCGTGGCCACAACCAGCGCCTTCCCCCGACCCGCCGTGATGTGCGTGCCTGAGAAGATCATGTTCCGCCGATCTGCCAGCAGCGTGTCACTCGGCAAGGGCTCAAGGTTTTTCAGAACCGGCAAGGACTCCCCGGTCAGCGCCGCCTCGGAGACCTCCAGCGCCGCGGCCTCCAATAGGCGCGCATCCGCGCCCACGGCATCCCCAGCGGCGAGCAGCATCACATCACCCGGCACCAGATCGCTCGCCTCGATCAACACCTCCTGGCCGTCTCGCAGCACCCGCACGCGCAACGACGAAAGTTTGCGCAACGATTCCATCGACCGCTCCGCCCGCCCTTCCTGGAAGGCGCCGATGATCGAGTTCACCAGCACGACAATGAGAATGACCAGCGAATCCTCATGTTTGCCCAACGCAAAAGCGAGAATGGCCGCCGCAAACAAAACGTAGATCAGCGGGCTGGCAAATTGCCGCAGGAAAACCCGCCATAAAGGCTTCCGCTTCCCTTCGGGCAGGAGGTTTGCCCCGTGCTCCGCCCGGCGAAGAGCGACCTCTTCCGATGCCAGCCCGCGTGCGGGT
>JAXMIV010000438.1:0-6358 GCA_034377045.1 Prosthecobacter sp.
AAGAGCAACTGCGATGCGCAGCAGTGCTTCATCGACGGCGGCGTTTGTGTGCGAGACAATCAACATTGTCTTTCGACGCGTGAACAACTGTGCGCCAATTTCGCCGATGGTCTGGGTTTTCCCGGTGCCCGGGGGCCCCCAGATGAAAACGGTGTCGCCGCCTAAAACACTACCCACCGCCAAACGCTGTTCAGCATTCAGATCCGTATTGAAGGCGTCAAAGCCTTGGATAGCCAGAGTCGCTGGAGTGAAGCCGAGAACACGGTCCGCTGGCGGGTAAGAGTTTAAACCTTTGGTCTCGATTCGGTCGATCAGCCTCAAGAGCAGCATCGTGAGGTCGGTCTTGAGTTTGGCCTGAGGAACGGTGGCACCAATATGTTTCGGCAATTCCAGCACGACTGACAGGTCTTCGATCTCGACTACCGAGACCTGAATGTCAGCATCGTTGCTGGGAATAGCCAAAAAGCCGGGTGTATCTGGCGGGACTCGAAGAGGCCGTTGTGACTGAAACCGATAGTGAAACCCGCCACCCACAGGAGCGATTAACCGGCCTTCCGATAAAAGCGCCGCATTGCTTCCTATGTTCTTCTTAGCCGCATCTATTTCCTCATGGAGAGCTTGCACAAACTCCTGGAGATGAAGCGGGAGTGGCGGCTGATCTCCGTCACCTGTAGGCGGGGTAGGCTGGGGAGCTTGAGGGCGGGTTGGGGCAGAACCAGTTGGTAGATGTGTTCCGTGAACTGCTCTTGGTTTTTCAGACGCTGGCGAGTCAGGTTTGAAGGGTTTCGGCTCGATCTTGGGAGGCTCTGCCTTCGTTGGAATTGAGCCGGACAGCGTCGTTGCTACCTTGGCCAACAAAGTCGCAGCACGCTTGCTTTTACGATGTTTCAGTTCAGTTACCAGATCTTGCAGAATCCCAACGTCGCCACTGCTGGCCGCATGAGCGATCTCCAGTTCCTCGATGGAGCTATTCAAGAATCGTCTGGGGCTGGCCATCGCGTATTCCTCAAAGCTCCAAACAACAAATCTTACGAATCGATCAAAGTCTCACCGAGACGAATGCTTCAGGTCAAACAAATTCGGTAGTGACCACCTTGGCGTCTCCGAGATCGCCGTTCCGGGAGGCGGTACTGCATGAGGAGGCAGGAAAATTAGGCTTGTAGGGTCCCATTCTCAGATGGGCAGGCAGAATGCCTACCCTACGGGACGCAGGCAGGATGCCCGCGCTACATCACGCATTCTGCGCCAACAACTCCTTCGCCGCCTTCTCAATCCCAGGCAAAAGTTCGTTAGGCAACTCCGTCAGCAGCGGCAGCACGGGACCCGTGTCCGCGACGCCCGCCAGCGCTACGGCGTGATGCAGCACCAGGATGGGGCTGTGGGTGTTGCGGAGGTCTTCGAGGGGTTTGAAGATGGCTTGGATCTGGGCGGCTTTGGCGTAGTCCTTGGCGGCGATGGCGTGGAGGAGAGCGGTGGAGAGTTTCGGGGCGACGCAGACGCAGCCGGCGGTGAAGCCGGTGATGTTGAAGTCGCGGAGGTGGATGACGGCGGGTTGTTCGCCGATGCCGCTGACGATGAGTTCCGGGTTCACCAGGGTGACGAGTTTGCTGAGGTAGGCATCCTGGGCGGGGTCGGCTTTGACGACGGCGTACTTGATCCAGGAAATGAGGCCGTCGTTGACCAACTGCGCGGCGATCTCGGGGGTGACGTAGGACTCGTCCTTGATGTAGAGGACGGCGGGCAGGCCGCTGCGCTCGACGAAATGCCGCACGGCTTTCGCCACGCCGGCGGGCTTGGAGGGGAAGAGGGTCGGCAGGATCATGGCCGTGGGAAATTTGAAATCCCGGAGCATCAGGGCTTGATCGAGGATGTTGCCGTAGAGGGGGCCGACGCTGGGGACCATGAGGGTGTCCGGGCCGGCGGCTTCGGCGAGGAAGCTCAGCAGCTTGGGGAACTCGGACGGCGCCATGTTGTACAGATTGGCGTTGCCGCCGTACAGCAGGGTGCGGATGCCGCCGGCTTCCAGGTGGCGGATCAGCTTCACGTTTTCGGCGTCGGCGAGCGTCAGGTCCACTTTCCGGCACAGGGGCGGCACGGCGATGACGGAGCTGCGGAGGTCGGCGGAGGTGATCGGAGTGGTCTTCATGTCGGGGAGGCGGGGGGGATTAGAAAATAGAAGATGGAAGATAGCGGATGGAGGGGAGCGAGACGGCTGGCAGAGCGGCCCCTCACCCCGGCCCTCTCCCCATTTCATGGGGCGAGGGAGATCGGAGCGCGCCAAACAAGAGGCTCGGGCGGGATGGTCAACTTAAATCCGCGAAGCTTGACGGCCCCGCCCTATATGATGCACCATCGTGATTGTGAAAAATCAGGCCTGATTCTCACGTTTCGTCGTTTCGCCCCCAACCAGGGCCCCCAACCCACCCTCCATGTCCACAGTTACTGCCCCCGCGCCGTCCATCACGACCCTCCGCAATGCCGTCATCCGCTTGGCGGGCAATTCCCAGGACGGCATTCAGTCCATCGGCGGCTTCCTCGCCCGCCTTGCCGGCCGCACGGCGAAGGACGTGATGACCTACATGACCATCCCGTCGACGATCTCGGGCGGCCCTTCCATTTTCCAGCTTCATCTCGGTTCGGGCGAGGTCCTGCACACTGGCGACGAAAGCGACGTGCTGGTGGTCTTTTATCAGCACAGCTATGACGATCACCTGCACGCCCTGAAGGACGGCGGCATCTGCTACTACGATTCCGGCGAAGTCACGGAGCTGAAAACCGAGCGCGGCATCCACCACATCGGCATTCCCTTCACCCAGGCTACGATCGAAGCCGTCGGCGGCTCTTCGCGTGACCGCGGTAAGAACATGTTCGTGCTGGGCCTGCTTTGCGCCATTTTCCGCTTGGACAAGGACAAGCTGGTGGGAATCGTCAGCCGCCAGTTTGGCAAAAAAGACGAGAGCATCCTGCGCAATGCCCTTCTCGCCTTCGATGCCGGCTACGCCTACCCCGTGGGCGATATCGGCAGCTTCACCTTTGAAGAAGGCGAGCACAAGGACGAGCACCGCCTGAGCACCGACGGCAACACGCTGATGACCATGGGCCTCATCGCCGCCGGCGTGCGTTATGGCTCGGCTTATCCCATCACCCCGTGGTCGCCGATCATGGAGATCTTGCGGGCGGAACTGCCGAAATACGGTGGCATGTATGTGCAGGCCGAGGACGAACTTTCCGCTGTCTCCATGACCATCGGCGCCGCCTACTCGGGCCATCTGGCCGTGACCGGCAGCGCCGGCCCGGGCCTGAGTTTGAAAATGGAGGCGCTCAGCTATGCCAGCATGGCCGAGATCCCGCTCATCGTCATCAATGTCCAGCGCGGCGGCCCTTCCACCGGCCTGCCGACCAGCGTCGAGCAATCCGATCTCCTCCAGGCGATCTACGGCAGCCACGGTGACTGCCCGCGCATCGTGTTGGCGCCGAAGGATGTCGAGGACTGCTTCTACATCGCCCTGGAGGCTGGCAAGCTTGCCCGCGAGTACTCCTGCCCGGTCATCATCCTCAGCGATCAGGCCCTCAGCAGCCGGATCGAGGCCTTCACGGAACCGGATTTGGACAAACACTGGGTCGAGCCGGGGCTGGATCTCGCCGAACGGCCCGCGGATTTCAAGCCCTACGCCTTGGAGTCGGTCACCCGCCACGCCCCTCCCGGCGCCAAGATGGCCAGCGGCCGTTATCCGCACGTCACCGGCCTGGAGCATGACGAATGGGGCCACCCGAGCGGCAACCCGAAGATGCACCAGAAGATGACGGACAAGCGCCGCAACAAGCTGGTCGAGCTCAGCAACAAGCTGCCTCTCCCGGAGATCTATGGCGATACCGAAGGCGATGTCCTGCTCATCGGCTGGGGCAGCACCTACGGCCCGATCAAGGAAAGCGTGAACCGTTTGCGCAGCGAAGGCCACAAGGTCGGCTCCACCCACCTCCGCCACCTGCATCCGATGCCCGCGCATCTCGATACCATGTTCGCGAAGTACAAACACATCGTTGTCGTCGAATTGAACGACCGCGGCATCTATGGCTACGGCCAACTGGCCATGCTCCTACGCGCCTCCCTCGCCGATCCGAAAATCCAGTCCGTCTGCAAGACCGACGGCCTCACCTTCCGCATCCGTGAGATTGTCACCGGCGTCGAAAAGATCATGACCACCAAGTAAGCCCCACGCCGTTCGTTCTTCGTAAACCCTTTATCGCCAACCTTATGTCCACCGCCATCCTTGAAGCTCCGTCCGCGCCCGTCGCTCCAACCAGCCCCGAAGCGCCGGTCGCTGACAAGCTGACGAAAAAAATGCTCACCGCCGATCACCCCACGTGGTGCCCTGGCTGTGGCGACTTCGCCGTGCTCGCCGCCTTTTACAAGGTCCTGGAAAAGCTCCAGTACCCGCATGAAAAGATCGTCTGCGTCGCCGGCATTGGCTGCTCCTCGCGCTTCCCGTATTTCGTCAACAGCCACGGCATCCACTTCATCCACGGCCGCGCCTTGCCGCTGGCCACCGGCATCTCGCTGAGCCGGCCTGACGTGCACGTTTTCGTCTTCGGCGGTGACGGCGATGGCTTCTCGATCGGCGGCAATCACCTGAACCATGCCGCGCGCAAAAACATCAAGCTGACCTACGTCATCATGGACAACTACGTCTATGGCCTAACTAAGAAGCAGACCAGCCCGACCAGCCCGCAAGGTTTCAAATCGAAGACCGACCCCATCGGCAGCATCGACCGGCCAATCAATCCGATGAAGCAGCTCCTCGCCAGCGGCGCCACCTTCATCGCCCGCACGCATGCGATGCAGGTGAAGCACATGATGGACATCTTCGAACGCGCCATCCTGCATGACGGCTTCAGCGTCGTCGAATGCCTGAGCGAGTGCGTCATGTTCTACGCCGGGTCCTTTGACGACAGCATGCCCCGCAAAGGCGGCGTCTATGAATTGATCGACGAAACCCAGCACGACGTCACCGACGACGTCAGTGCCTTCAAGCTCGCCGACCTTCCCAGCCCCGGCAAATTTGGCGTCTTCTACGACGTCGATCGCCCCACGAAGAATGCCATGGAACAGCGCTGGATCGACGACACGCAGGCGAAGCAGGCGGGCACGCGGCATAAGGACATTCTCAAGAAGCGGTTGGAGGCGATGCGGTAGGAGGGGGGTTTTCAACCTCGTTCATATGAGGTGAGGGTTACAAACCCTCACTCCTTATCCGAGGGCTATTGGCTTTCGTCTCTTCGAGACTACCTGTATTTAGCGCAGCCCCTCGATGAACCACAGGGCGGGCAGACCCTTTTTAATTGGCAGGTCGGGATCGTTCAGCGCCTCCTGCAACGCTTTGACAATGGCTTCGCGCTGCACCCCGACGGGCAGGGATTGGTAGTAGTTGGCAAAGGCCGCCCGATCCCGCGCGAGCCACTCAAAAGAAGCCGAACCGACGCCTACAAAGGCGCCCGGCTGATGCGGCGAAGGCGGCAGATTGAGAGCGTAATCCATCGCGGCCCTGGGATCTGTTTTCGCCATTTGGGCGATGAAAACGCGATAGGTCTCATCATTGCGGTGCGAATTGCCGGCTTCAGCATCGAGCCACTGGCGCATCTGGGTGGGGTTGAGTTTGCCCAACCGTGCTCCGACGATGTTGAAAATCTCCTGTTTGGCGGGGCCCTCCGGCAAGGCGGCAAACCACGCCAGCAGGCCTTCTGTTCCGCTCTTTTGTACAATATCGCCAGTAAGCTCAGTGCTCACCCGGTTAAAGAACCCCTCGTCAGGTTTGACGATGCTCAGGGCATAGGCCGTGGCGGCCTTGAGGTCGCGGCTGGCATAACCCCGTATCAGGCTCAACGTTGCTTCGTCGAGCGAGTGGCCGGTCAACCGTTCGGCGCCCTGGAGCCAGCGCATGGCTGCGAGGGGATCCTTTGCGGCCCACTCGCGCATGACCTTGCTCGCGGCGTCAGTGTGCCAGAGCACGGGGCAGCTTTCGATCAGACTGACCGCCGTGTTCACATCCCGCTTGGCCAGGATGTCCCAGAAGCTGTCAAACTCCGCAGGGTCGGAAACATGGTCTGATGCCAGGGACAGCCAGAGCATCGTTTCCACGATCGCCTTGAGGCCGGTCACGTCTGTCGTCGCCCTGACCAATGTTTCAAACGCTGCCTTGCGCTTCGCGGCATCCTCAATGGCGAAAATGGCCCGGCATTGTTGCGCAATGCGGTCATAAGCTGCGGCTGGAACCGCCGGCAAGTTCCCCCTGGCAGGACTGACGCCGGAAGCTGTGGGTATGGTGAGAGGCGCAGCAGCCTTCGAAGGTGCCGCAAATGG
>JAXMIV010000439.1:0-4619 GCA_034377045.1 Prosthecobacter sp.
GCAGTGAAGGGAGCGGTAGGCGTTCGGGATCATGGGAAACAGGGGGCGCGTAGAATCGGTAGATTCTGCCCCGGTGCAAGGGAGAAGCTGACACCCGCTTCCCTACTCATGCCAATAGCGCGCGATCCGCTCGATGGCCAGCGCCCGGCCCGTGGCGGGGTCGATCGTCACCAGGGCGCCATTCACCCGCACGGCGCCGCGGCCGACGCCAAACCGGGTCGGCATCATGGTCTGGAAGCGCTCCAATACGGGCTCAATCTGGCTGCCAATCACGGAGTCGATCGGGCCGCACATGCCTGCGTCGCTTTGAAACGCGGTGCCTTTGGGCAACACGCGCTCATCAGCGGTCGGCACGTGGGTGTGGGTGCCGACGACGGCGGAGACTTTGCCGTCCAGATGCCAGCCCATGGCGACTTTTTCGCTGGTCGCCTCCGCGTGGAAATCCACAAAGATGACCGGCGTCTCCTTCTGGATCTCCTCGACACAGCGCAGGACCGCGGGGAAGGGATTCTCCAGGATCTGGCCCATGAAGGTGCGTCCCTGGAGATTGATCACCGCTACCTTGCACTTCTTCGATTCCAGCACAATGAAGCCGCTGCCCGGCGCCCCTTCCGGGTAGTTGAGGGGCCGCAAGACGCGCGGCTCCTCCGCCAGAAAGGGCACGATTTCCTTCTGGTCCCAAATGTGATCGCCGGTGGTGATGACGGCGGCGCCGGCCCGCATCAGGCTGATCGCGATCTTCGGCGTGATGCCGCGCCCCCCTGCCGCGTTTTCGCCGTTCACAATGATGAAATCCACCGCCAGCTCTTCCTTGAGAAGTGGCAGCAGCGTGATCACACCCTTGCGGCCCGGTTCCCCCACCACATCGCCCAAAAAGAGGATGCGAAAGACTTCGGGGCTGGTTTCAGGCGGACTGTCATTCATCAGGGCCGTTACTTAGTAGGTGATGGCGGGGCGCATCAAGTCTAGGATACGATTATGAGTTTCGTTTCCAGAATTGGCCGCCCCTGGCTGATGTGGCTGACCACGCTGGTTCTGCTTCAGGGCTCGCTGGGGCAGACTCCACCCACCCCCGCGCTCACGCTCGCCGTTCCCATCCCTGCGCCGACTCCTGCGCTGCTCCCAGCAACCACACCGGTACCCGCGCCGCCACTCGCACCGGTGTCCTTTACGGATCCACAGGGGTTGTCGAAGCTCAGTTCACTAGGCCAGGCGCCGGATTGGAGCGCCTTGGAGGCTTTTCAAAAGGTCCTCTCCAAGCAGGAGTTTGAGGACGCGTGGCGCACCACGTACGCCAGTGAAGGGCCTTTCCCGCCCCCTTATGAGATTCAGGGGGATGCGGTGCTGATCCCGACGGGGAATCCCGCCAAACCGACTATCCGCATCGAATTCAAAACCGGCGCCGCCAGCGCTGCCGCTGAGCCGCCCCCGCGCTACTGGCGGCGCGCGGATGAATTGCCCCTGCTGAATCGGAGACCGCCGCTCAGTGACATTCACATTGCCATCGACCCCGGACACATTGGCGGCGCCTATGCGCGGATGGAAGAGCGCTATCTCAGTTTCCATCCGGGTGAAGCCATCCAGGAGGGCGATCTGGCCCTGCTGACCGGTCAGATTTTGGCGGAACGGCTGAAGGCCCTGGGCGCCTATGTGTCGCTGGTGCGGGATAAGCCTGAGCCGGTGACGGAACAGCGTCCCGCCAATTTGGAACTCGTGGCGCGGCAGATCCTCAAGGACGCCGGAATTCCCGAGCCGGCCCTCAAGTATGACGGGCTGACCGGCGACGCCAAAGTCATCACGGCGCAATGGCAGGCGGAGAAACTCTTTTACCGGGTCAGTGAGATCCACGCGCGAGCTGCGAAGGTGAACCAGCAGATCAAGCCGGATGTGGTGCTTTGCCTGCATTTGAATGCCGAAGAATGGGGAGTGTCCGAGGCGCCGCAATACTCCCCGGTGAATCACATGCATGTCATGGTGAATGGTTGCTACGCGCCGGTGGAATTGCAGCAGCAGGACGTGCGGTTTGAAATGTTCAAGCGGCTCTTCACGCGCATTCACGAAGAGGAGTTGCCTTTGGCCACGGCGGTGGCTGAAGGGATGGCACAGACGACGCATCTACCCGCTTACGTGTACACCACTCCGATCGCCCGGCATGCTGGTCCCGGCCCCTACGTCTATGCGCGCAATCTACTCGCCAACCGGCTCTTTCTCTGCCCGGTGGTGTACCTGGAACCCTTTGTGATGAACCATGAGGAAACTTACCGCCGCCTCCTGCTCGGTCATTTCGCGGGACAGACTCTGGTGGCGGGACGCCTGCAAGGCAGCGCGATTGAGGACTATGTCAGCGGTGTGGTGAAGGGCCTGCTCGCGTATTACCAAAGCCATCGCCGTTCTTCATGAAAACGCTCATCATAGGCTGCGGCTTTGTGGGCGAGCGCACGGCCGACCTGCTGCATGAAGCGGGGCACATGGTCACGGGGGTCACGCACTCCGCGGAGTCCGCGGCACGCCTGGCGGCGGCGAAGGCCTGGCAGGTCTGCGCCTGTGACATCACGGATGCGGCTGCCGTGCTGCAACTAAGCTTTCAGTTAGGCTCGATGGATGTCGTGATTCACTGCGCCAGCTCCACCAAGGGCGGGGCGGAGATGTATGAGGCCGTCTATGTCAACGGCATGCGGCATTTGCTGTCCGCATTTCCAACCGCCTTTCCGCTCTTCACCAGCAGCACCAGCGTTTATCCACAGATGGACGGCTCGGAGGTGAATGAGGGGAGCCCAGCGGAACCCGTGAAGGAGACCGGTCGCCTGCTTCGGCAGGCGGAGAAACTCACCCTTGCCGGCGGCGGCGCCGTGGCGCGGTTGGCGGGCATCTACGGGCCGGGAAGATCTTTTGTGCTGAAGCACTTGTTGGAAGGCAGAGCGGCTGTCGAAACAACGGCGGAAGCACCGGATGGCCGTTTTCTCAATCAGATTCATCGCGAGGATGCTGCCGCTGCTTTGGTCCATTTGGCCACGAAAAAGACCTGTGGTATTTTCAACGTTGCTGATGACGCCCCGATGCTCCAGCGGGAATGCCTGGAGCGTCTCGCGGTGACCTTTAGCGTCCTGCCACCGCCGGAGCGCGCGCCCGATCCGGCGCGCAAACGCGGCTGGACTCATAAGCGTGTCGCCAATGCCAAACTCCATGCCACGGGCTGGTTGCCCGCGTATCCGGGTTACTTCGAAGCTCTGCAACATGATCCCGATCTGGCATCGTCCATCCTGCGCCTCGTTTTGGAGGAGGGAAACGCCGCCTTTCCGCGCGCCGAGAATGTGGTACTTATCGGCCTAATGGGCTCCGGCAAATCCACCGTGGGGCGTCAGGTGGCGCACATGCTGGGTTTTCCGATGCTAGATACCGACGCGATGATCGTGGAAACCGCTCAATGCACCATTCCGGAGATATTCGCGCGCGAAGGCGAGGCCGGTTTCCGCAAGCGTGAATCCACCGTTCTGCGTTCCTTGTTAGGCTGCCGCCACCATGTCATCGCCACGGGCGGGGGCATCGTCACCCAGGAGCGTAACCGGCCCTTGTTGACGCATCTGGGATTTGTCACGTGGCTGGAGGCGGACCCGGCATTGCTCGCCCGCCGCACTGCCGCGAATAATGACCGGCCGCTGCTGCGCGGCGAGGAGCCGCCGCTGGTGAAACTTCAGCGGCTGTTGGCCGAACGTGGCCCCCTGTACCAGCAGCTTGCCGACCTGCGCATCCAGACGGACGACCTCTCCCAGGAAGAATCCGCCTACGGCGTCGCCGAAAGTGCGCGCGTCTATTTCGCCCGGCGGCGTATTGCCATGGAGAGATTATGCCCGCCGCCCCTGATGCCTTGAAATCCGCCCTCGCCGCCCAGGCGCGGGAGCTGGGTTTCGCGGATTGCCGCATTGTCCCGGCACTGCCGGCCGCGCACCGGCAGGTCTTTGAGCAATGGGTGGCGGAAGGCAAGTACGGCGACATGGCTTGGATGGCACGCAGCGTGGAGCGGCGCGGCGATCCGCGTGTCGTGCTGCCCGGAGCGAAGAGCGTGATCGTGCTGGCAATGAACTATTTTCAGGGACCGTTGGCGGCGGAGCCTAACTATCGCATCGCGCGTTACGCTTGGAATGACGACTATCATGATTTGATCGAAAAGAAGCTGGGCGAATTGAATGCCTTCCTCATCAGTCACGGCGGCACGCAGCGTTATTACGTGGATACAGGACCGGTGTTGGAACGGGACTTCGCCAGTGAAGCCGGCCTCGGCTGGAACGGCAAAAGCACCATGCAGATTCATCGCGGGTTGGGTGCGTGGTTTTTCCTCGCTGAACTGATCACCACCCTTGAACTCACCCCGGATTCTCCTGCCAAGGATCTGTGCGGCAAATGCACCCGTTGCATCGACGCCTGCCCCACTCAGGCCATCACGGGTCCGCGGCAAATGGATGCGCGCCGCTGCATCAGCTACCTAACCATTGAACACAAGGGCGCGATTCCAGAAGAATTTCGCCAGGCAATCGGTGATCGCATCTATGGCTGCGATGACTGCCTCGCCGCCTGCCCTTGGAACAAATTTGCGCAAGTCTCCCAGGAGGCGACCTGTCAGG
>JAXMIV010000440.1:0-6299 GCA_034377045.1 Prosthecobacter sp.
TTAATACATCGGGCATTCCACGCCCTACCCCCTTTGTCTACCTCCACGGGAGAAATGGTGAATGCGGTTTGGTTTGCCGGATTCGTCAAGGACAGCGAACCGCCACTGGCATTCGCGGTGGCGTTGGAGGGCAATAAGGGCGAACGCATCTTCGGTGGCAGCGTTGCGGCGCCGATCGCGGCGCGGCTGCTTGCGGACGTCGCTGCAAACCCAGCCAAGTTTGCGTTGCGGACCCGTAAGGTGCCGGCGCCAGTCGAAGAATATGCGCTGATTTCCAACAGTGATTTTTCGCTGCCGATCGCAATGTCGACACCGGTGGGATCGAGAAGCATGGCGAGGGATTATCCAGGATACCCGGTCTCGATGCCGCGGCGGCCTGCGGTGGGTTACTTCGGGGATTATCCCGTCACAGCTCCGACGGCGCATGCCTTCACGCGAGGTGTCTATCCCGCCCTGGTCCGGCAGTATCCGGTCCCGGTTGCCGCGGCGCCATCTGGGGCTGCAGTTCCCCGCACGGGCCTCGATGAAGTGCCGCGCGCGATCCCGCTCGGCGGAGGTTCCACACCTGATGCCTTTTTGCACCAACTCCCATCCGAGCCCAACCCCTACTATGAGCGAGCCAAAGCCTACGATGAACGAGCCCGAGCCTTCTCGAGAATGTCTCCAAGCCGCTGACGCTGCCACGGAACCTGTCAGTTCCCCAGTCCGTGAGATGCTTCAGCGCCGGGGCCGATTTCGCTTGGCGCGCACGCCATTGCTCATGGAGTCTGAACTTTCCGTTGCGGTCGCCGACCCCCTGGTGCTGCACTCAACCCGACTGCACAACTTCCTGCGTTCGCGCTGGGCACGGTGGTTGATCCTTCCAACCGTCGCCACGTTGATGACGGGATTCACAGCTGGCGCCTTGGTGTGGCATCATTATGCCGCGGAGGCGAAAAAGTACGATCTCTCCCAGTTGCCGCAGTTAAGCCAGGGGACACGCGTTTTGGATCGCGAGGGAAACTTTGTGGGCACGGTCTTTTCAGGGGATCGTAAATTCATCAAGCTGGCCGAGGTTCCGCGGCATTTGATCGATGCTCTGATCGCCACGGAGGACGCTCGTTTTTTTCAGCACAGCGGCGTCGACATGAGAGCCATCGCGCGCGCGTTCGTGGCCAATTTGACCCGTCTGTCCGTACGCCAGGGCGGCAGCACCATCACGCAGCAGCTTTCGCGGCAGGCCTTTGATTTGAAAGGCCGCACGCTGCAACGCAAGCTCATCGAGACATTCATCGCGCGGCGCCTGGAGCGCATTTATAGCAAGGATCAGATCCTCGAGTTCTACTTGAACGAGATCTATCTCGGCACCGGCTTTTACGGTATTGGTTCGGCGGCACGCGGCTACTTTGGCAAGGAGGTCAAAGATTTGACGCCCGAAGAGTCGGCGTTGCTGGCCGGCATCATCAAGGCGCCGAATTCGTGTTCGCCCTGCCGATCAATGGCGGCGGCGCAGCGTGTGCGGGACCTTACGATCGAGCGGATGCAATGGCTGGGCATGATCACGATGGATGCGGCACAGGCCATGAAAACACAAGCGGTGACCATTCTCCCGGAGGATCGGCGCATGGAGCGGCCGGACTATGTGATCGCAGCCTTGGAGAGGGAGCTTGAGGCAAACCATCGCGGCGCCGCTTTTGAAGAGATTCGCGTCACGGTCGATGTGGCCCTGCAGAGCCAGGCGGCTGAAATTCTGAAGCGCCACATTGATCGCGTGGAAAGGGTGTTTGCCCAGGAGGGCCCAGCAGGGCAGCCGCTGGAGGGCGCCGTGATCATCCTCGACAATCAGACCGGGGAGATTCTGACTACCATCGGAGGCCGGGACTATCGCACCAGTCCGTTTGACCGGGCCTTGCAGGGGCAGCGCCCGGCGGGGACGGCCTTCCTGCCGCTGGCCTACGCGGCGATCATTTCGGTTAGGCCGGAGATGGGGTCGGCCTGGGTGCTGGATGGCCCGCTGGACAACCGGCGTGCGATGGTGGGCGGCATGGAGGGGACCTTGGGGGAATGGGGCAATGAGCTGCCGACGAATGTTTATGAGGGCCACGTTTCTGCTCTCTATGCGCTGCTGCGCGGAAAGACCGGTGCTGCCGTGAGGCTGGCTTATCAGGCCGGTGTGGGCCCGGCGCGATCCCGGCTGCAATCCTGCTTTGCATCGCCATTGCGCGAACAGGCATCCGTCTTGTTAGGCAGCAGTTCCGTGCGTTTGGCGGAGATGGCCCGCGCCTATTCCGCGATTGCCATGGCGGGGGAGTTTCCCCCTTGCCCAAGATTGGTTACCTGCATCCGCAAGCATGACGGCAGCGAAGTGGAGTTGCCCTCCCGAGAGCAGGCATGCAACGCCTTCACCCAGCCAGCCGCGCTTCTGGTACGGGGTGTCCTCACCGCGAACCTTCGGCAGCCTCCTTTCCAGGCGGTGTTAAAGGAACAGGGGCTCGGCGACTCGGGACTGGCCGGTTTTGGCGGCACCGCTTACGGATTTACGGATGCTTGGTTCGTGGGTTCGGATCAGCGCGTCACTTGCGCGGTATGGATGGGCTATGACGAAACCCGCAGCATCGGCAAGAACGCCTGGGCCAAGGACACCGCCTTTCCGCTTTGGGCCGAGGTGATGGCGGCCGCGACGAAGGGTGCGGCGCAGGGCTGGCCAATGCCGGACGGGACTCCCGCCATTTGCCTGCGTTCCGGAGCGGCGGCGGGCGCCGCCTGCCGGCTAAAGTTTGATCCCGCCATGTTGATTCCATTTCCGGTGCCATTGAAGCCCTGGGTGGCGGCGACATGTCCCTTTCACGGAACCGAGGGTGGCAAGGGAGGGCCGCCGCCAGGAGTGGCGGAGGTCTTCGATTTAAGGGAGACGGAGACGACCGGGAGGAAAGCCGCGATGTCGGCGACTTCAGGCGTGCGCAGTGTCAAACCGGGTCAAGCCGTCGTCGTGGGTCCAGACCCCTATGAGTCTGCGCCCGGTCAATCGCAGTGACGGCACTCTCCTCAACGAGACAATGGCAAGAGCCTACTTGGGTGGGGCGGGAGCTGGCGGGGGGACAGGCGCGGGGGCAGGCGCGGGAGCTGTGGGAATGGGCTCCGTGGTAGGGGAGGTCGTCGTGGTCGAAGTCGTGCTCCTGCTGCCTTCCGGATTCCGGGTTTCCACCGTGGTCTTTTCCTGGGTGGTGATGGGATTGGCAGTCGTGACTGTGGTCGTCTTTTGGACTCCACCTTCAGGGGTTTTCGAAAGTGTCGTTTCCTCGGTCTTTTGCGACGGCGTGGGCGTGGGAGTCACTACTGTGGTCGTCGTGGTCCGCGTGGTCGTCTTCGTTTTCTTGTCATCGCACGAAGCGAGCAGGCAGGGTAGCATCAGTGAGAGCAATAAGTATTTCATTGTCGGGTTTGGGTTGTGTGTTTAGGTGCGGACGAATAATGCGGCGGTGAGCCGCACCTAACTCTGAATCGTTTGATGCTCCCAATGTGGATGTTTTGCGACCAAAGTCGCCCGGCGGGGTTGCAGAAAGAAGGGGCGGCATCGGCTCCGCCACCTTTTTAGCCGTGCATCCCTGCCGCGACTTTGCTAGAATCTGGATTCTTCATGCTGCCGACCCGCATTGCCCCCGAAATCCGCGATCACGAGACCCTGCGCATTATCGGCCGTGGCGCGTACGGAGAGGTGTGGATGGCGCGCAGTGTGACCGGGGCTCTGCGGGCCGTGAAAGTGGTGTGGCGTGAGGACTATGACCACGCGGATTCCTTCGAACGCGAGTTTGAGGCGATCAAAAAGTTTGAGCCGATCTCCCGCCGCCATGCGGGGCTGGTGCCGATCCTGCAAGTCGGCCGCAGTGACGCGCAGGGTTTTTATTATTATGTGATGGAACTGGGCGATGACCTGGAGCGCGGACGGGACATTGATCCGGCCACCTACATGCCGCACACGCTGGGATTGCAGATGCGGCAGGAGAAGCGCATGTCAGCGGAGCAGTGCCTGAAACTCGGCGCCAATGTGGCGGAAGGGCTGCACTATCTGCACGGGAATAATCTCATCCACCGGGACGTCAAACCTTCCAACCTGGTTTTCATCGACGGCGCGTGCCGGCTGGCGGACATCGGGCTGGTGGCCTTGCTGGGGCAGCGCAGTTTTGTGGGCACGGAAGGTTTTGTCGCGCCGGAGGGGCCGGGCAGCGCCGCTTCGGACATCTTTTCGTTAGGCATGGTGCTGTATGAAGCCAGCACCGGGAAAGACCGGCTGGATTTTCCAGATATTCCTTCCTGCACGGAAACGGGAGATAACCTGGAGGTATGGCGCAGGCTGCATCGGGTCATCTGCACGGCCTGTGCGCCGAAGGCGAAGGATCGGTACAACAACGCGCACGAAATGGCGCTGGATCTTATGGGTCAGCCGTTGCCGTCCCGGCAGCAGCTCTGGTACTGGGTTGCGGGCGGGGTCACGGCGCTGGTGTTGGCGGTGGGCTTTGGCATGTGGCTGGCGCAGAAGGAGGAAATGGCGGGCTTGGTGGCGCGGCAGACGTCGCTGCCGATGCTGACGATCAAGACCGATCCCCCTGCCGCTCACGTCTTTGCCGGAGAGGATGAACTGGGGATCACCCCACTGTCCCTGAATCCGGAAGAGGGCGTGCCCGTGATCTACCAGCTTCGCCTGCCAGGGTACAAGCATGTCGAAATCGAACACATTGCGTCCGGTCGGAAGCCCGCCGAGTTTGACCTCAAGCTGGAACCCTCAAAGCTGCCGCAGGCGGGCGAGCGCTGGGTTAACAGCCTGGCCATGGCTTTCAAGCCCCACCAGCGCGGCCATGTCACCAGCCAACCGGTGGAAATGAAGTTTTTCAAACGCTTTCTCGAAGCCACCGGCCGGTCGTTCGAAGGCAAGGTGGTGCGTGCCCAGGCCGGCAAAGACAAGGAAACCTCCTACTTTGTGGTGGTGCCCATCGGCGACGCTGAAGCCTTCCGTTACTGGCTTACGGATGCCGACCGCGGGGCGGGCTTCCTGAGCCAGGAGCATCACTACGAGGTCGAACCCTTTTTCTATGTCGATACCCCCGGCAGCGGGCTCGATGAAACGCCGGATGAGCGGGATGCCGACGCGAACAATGCCGAGGACAAGAACTGGCAGGCCTTCAATCTGCGGGTCGAACGGCAGAGCTACGGAACGGTGATGGTGCGCAGCACGCCGGAGAAGGTGCGGGTTTATCAGCACGATGAATTGCTCGGCACCACCCCTCTCGATTTGCCACGCGTGCGCAGCGGTCCGGTGGAATATGAATTGCGCGAGGAAGGCTTTTCCGATGTGTTGCTCGAGGGCGAAGTCAAACCGGGCGAATTGCTGGAACTGTTTGCCGACATGGAGACGCGCAAGGCGGTGACCTTTGGGCGCGAGTGGAAGGCGAACGGTCTGGGCATGCGCTTCGTGCCGTTGGGTGATGTCATGATCTCGACCTGGGAGACGCGGCGGCGTGATTTTCTGGAGTTTGCCAAGGCCACGAATCGCCGCCGGCCGGGCAATCTGGATGAGACCGGCAAAGGCGGCACCCAACCGGTGGTCGGGGTGGAGCGTGAAGAGGCGCGCGCTTTTTGCGCTTGGCTGACCGAGAAAGAGCGCAATGCCGGCCTGATCGGCGCCAAGGACGTCTACCGTTTGCCAACCGATGAGGAATGGAGCCGGGCGGTGGGATTGCCGCTGGAACGAGGGGCGAGTCCAGCCGAACGCAATGGGCGCATCCGTGGCATTTACCCTTGGGGCTTCGACTGGCCGCCACCGCGCGGGGTGGACAATTTCGCCGACCCGAATGCGGGACGTAAAGCGAACCTTGAAAATGTCATCGCCGGTTACGAGGACCGCTTCCCGCAATTGAGTCCGGTGGCAGCCAGTTCGGCGAATGAGCGGGGGATCGCAGGTCTGGCGGGCAACGCTTCGGAGTGGGTGGACACGGATTTCGAAGTGGCGAGCCCCGATCTGACCCAAAAGAGCACGCTGGGCACCGTGCGCGGCGGCAACTGGCGCAGTGCCACGCCCGAAGAGCTGCTTTCCTCCGTCCGCACGCCGGTGCCGCCGGAGACGCGGCGGCCGACGATCGGCTTCCGGGTTGTGCTGGAGCGGCGGAAATAGGACAGGGGGAGACCTGTAAGACCTTTGTTCCACAGGTTGCGCAGGATGGCGCAGGCTGCTTTATTTCACGTTCCCCCGCGTCCGGGCGGCGCGCTCCCCCATTTTCATGTCTTCTTCCAAGCACCTCCATTTCATCGGCATCTGCGGCACCGCC
>JAXMIV010000441.1:0-6150 GCA_034377045.1 Prosthecobacter sp.
TTTCGCCGGTGAAACCTACCGGGAAAGCCAGGACGATCTGGAGCGCGCGGCCAGGAAAAAGGGCATCAAACTGGATGTGCCTTTTTGTGATCTGCCGAAGGAGCATCAAAAATGGATCATCGACGGAGCTCATCCGGGCAAAGATCCGGATGAAACCTGGCAGAAAGGCGAGTGGTACGGCGTGAAGGGCTTCTTCAAGTGGCTGGAATCGCGCTCGTATAAGATGCACGTGCGCATTTTTCTCAGCCGCTTTCGCGCTTACACGACCTGCATTGACTGCGATGGCGGGCGCTTGAAGAAGGAGGCGTACTTTTTTCGCATCGGCGGCCACACCATCGCCGATCTGTGGAACTTTCCGATCAGTGATCTGCAGCCGTTGGTGGAAAGTTGGACCGTGGCGGAACAGGACAGCGCCACGCGCATGCTGCGCGACGAAATCTGCAGCCGCTTGAGCTATCTGCAACGCGCGGGCTTGGGGTACATTCATCTGGACCGGCATACGCGCACGCTCTCCGGCGGCGAATTGCAACGCGTCAACCTAACCACGTGTTTGGGAGCATCCTTGGTCAATACGCTCTTTGTCCTCGATGAGCCAAGCATCGGCCTGCATCCGCGCGACATTGGGCGGCTCATTGGGGTGATGGAGGGATTGCGGGACAAAGGCAACACCTTGCTGGTGGTGGAGCACGAAGAGGCCGTGATGCGGGCGGCGGATCACTTGATCGAGATCGGTCCCGGTCGCGGTGACAAGGGTGGCCAGTTGGTGTTCAGCGGACCTTTGGAGGGATTGGAGAAAAAGCGCGGTTCGCTCACGGCGGATTACCTGTCCAGGCGCAAATCGATCCCCGTGCCGAAGGAGCGGCGCAAACCGCGCGCCGGCCATGAGTTGCAGATTCGTGGGGCGCGGCAGAATAATTTGAAGAATTTGGACATCAACGTTCCGTTAGGCCTGCTCTGCTGCATGACCGGCGTGTCAGGCTCCGGCAAGAGCACGCTGGTGCATGAGGTGCTGTACCGCAATCTGCAGCGGCTGCGCGGCGAGGTGGTGGAAGAGGAGCCTGGCCTAGTCAAGGCGATCCACGGTCATGAAAAGATCAGCCAGGTGGTGATGGTGGATCAGTCGCCGCTGGCGCGTACGCCGCGCAGCACGCCCGCTGTGTATGTCGGCGCCTTTGATACGATTCGCCAGCTTTTTGCCGATACGGAAGACGCCAAGGCACTTGGCATCACGCCGGGTTTCTTCTCCTTCAACTCTGGCGATGGGCGCTGCGAGCGATGCTGGGGCTCGGGTTATGAAAAGATCGAGATGCAGTTCCTCAGCGATCTTTACGTTACCTGTCCTGAGTGTGAGGGGAAACGCTATCAGCCGCATGCATTGAAGATTCTGCTCAATGGCAAATCGATCCATGATGTGCTGTCGATGACCGTGGAGCAGGCGGTGGCGTGGTGCCACACGGGTGGTGAGTCGGCGGTCAAATCGCCGCAACGGAAGTTCGGCCAGATTGCTGACCAATTGGGCATCCTGGAGGAAGCCGGTCTGAGTTACTTGAAGTTAGGCCAACCGCTGAATACGCTCAGTGGCGGCGAGGCGCAGCGTTTGAAGCTGGTCGGTCATCTCATCGAATCCCAGGAAGCCAGGCGCCTGGAGGGACCTTCGAACAAGGGCGCACTGCCGCTGCTGCTGCTGGATGAGCCGACGACCGGGCTGCATTTTGATGACATCGCTCTGCTGGTGAAACTCCTGCAACGATTGGTCAACGAAGGCAATAGTTTGCTGGTGATCGAACACAATATCGAGGTGATTCGTTGTGCCGATTGGGTGATTGACCTGGGACCTGATGCGGGCGCCAAAGGCGGTGAACTGGTGGTGGCGGGGACGCCGGAGATGGTGGCGAAGTGTGACGGATCTTGGACGGGCAAGTACCTGGCGAATCGCGCGTTAAGTCCGGTGTGGGTAAAGGAAACGGCAGCGAAATATGTGGTGCCGCGAAGCAATTCGATTTCGATTCGAGGAGCAAGGGAACATAACCTCAAGAACCTATCGATCGAGATTCCACGGGATCAGTTTGTCGTGGTTACGGGATTGAGCGGATCGGGAAAATCGTCGCTGGCGTTTGATCTGGTGTTTGCGGAAGGGCAGCGGCGGTTTTTGGACAGCATGTCGGTTTATGCGCGGACGTTTGTGGAGCAGATGGAAAAGCCCGAGGTGGACCTCATCACGGGTGTGCCGCCGACCGTGGCGATCGAGCAACGAATCTCGCGGGGCGGCGGCAAGTCGACGGTAGCAACGGTGACGGAGGTGTATCATTTCCTGCGCTTGCTGTTCGCCAAACTCGGCACGCAGTATTGTCCGAAGTGCGATGTGCCGGTGAGGAAACAGAGCGTCAGCGCGATCACCCAAACCATCGCGAACAGCGTTGGCAAAGGCGCGGTGCATTTGTTGGCGCCGTTGATCAAGGCTCGCAAAGGATTCCACACTGAGGTGGCGGAGAATGCCCGGAAGCACGGGATCGAGACGCTGCTGGTCGACGGCGAGTTTCGCGACACGATGAATTTCAAGCCGCTGGCGCGATTCAAAGAACACAGCATCGACGCGGTGATCACGCGGGTGGCGAAGGGTGAGAACATTGTGGCATTGCGTCCCCAGGTGGAGAAGGCGCTGAAGATGGGCAAGGGTACGATCAAACTGAGGTTCGCCGACAAGGCGACCCAGGTGCTGAGCACGGAGATGAGTTGTCCTTCGTGCGCGTGGTCGTTTGAAGAATTGGATCCGCGGCTCTTCTCCTTCAACAGTCCGCACGGCTGGTGCCCGGACTGCCGGGGCTTTGGGTTTGGCGTGGCCGCCGCCGGCGCCACACCGCAGCGCGATGATGTTTCCAAACTGGAGGCGGAATTGGACGAAGAACGCCGCGTGACCCGCGACATGGATGATGAAGGCAGCGAACGGGTATTGTGCAAGACCTGCCGTGGCAGTCGACTGAATGAGACAGCACGCGCGGTGAAATTGGAGCCGCGTCATTTGTCGGTAGCGCTGGCGAATGGAGCGAAACGGAACGGTAAAAGCTCGATTCCGGCGTATCGCATCCATGATCTCTCGCACCTGTCTGCCATCGAAGCGGCGACGAAGGTAGCCGTGCTGGAATTCAGCGGATCAGAAGCTGAGATATCCCGCGACATTTTGGCGGAAATCCGGCAACGGCTGCATTTCATGAAGGAGGTGGGTTTAGGATATCTCCAACTCGACCGCAGCGCGGATACCCTCAGCGGTGGCGAGGCCCAACGCATTCGATTGGCGGCGCAGTTGGGCAGCAATCTGCGCGGCGTTCTTTATGTGTTGGATGAGCCGACCATTGGCCTGCATCCGCGTGACAATGAGCGACTGCTAAACACGCTGGTGGCCTTGCGGGACAAGGGCAATTCGCTGCTCGTGGTGGAGCATGATGATGACACCATGCGGCGAGCGGACACGATCATCGATCTCGGACCGGGAGCGGGCCGGTTCGGCGGTGAAGTGATTTCCCAGGGAACGCTCAAACACATCCTCAAGGACAAGCGCAGTGTCACGGGAGAGAGCCTGCGGCATCCTTTGAAACACCCCCTGCGCGGCAAGAGGCGGCCCCTGCCTTCAGCCAAAAAGGACGAGGGCTGGCTAATCGTCGAAGGCGCGCACGCGAACAACCTGCGTGACATCAATGTGCGTATTCCCTTGGGGCGGCTGACGGTCATCACCGGAGTCAGCGGCAGCGGCAAGAGCACCTTCATGCATAGTGTCTTGTGTCCAACAGCAAAGGCAGCCGTGGCGAAAGGTGCCAAGCCGAAGAATGTCGGCGAACTGTGCAAAGCAGCGCGTGGCTTTGGCGAGATCGTCGCCGTGCATGAGGTGGATCAATCGCCCATTGGCAAGACATCGCGCTCCTGCCCGGCCACTTACGCGGGCATCATGGATGACGTGCGCAAATTGTTCGCGCAGGTGCCGGCGGCGCGGGCGCGGGGTTATGACGCAGGACGGTTTTCCTTCAATACCGAAGGCGGCCGCTGCGAGACCTGCATGGGCAACGGTGAGATCAAAGTGGAGATGAACTTCATGCCGACCACGCGCGTGCCGTGTGAGATCTGCCGAGGTCTGCGCTACAACAGCGCCACGCTGGAGATTGAATACAACGGCAAGAACATCGGCGAAGTGCTGCGCATGAGCATCACGGAGGCGGCGGAGTTTTTTGCCAGCCAGCAGCGGATCGCACGGCCCTTGCAACTGCTCGCCGACATGGGTGTGGGATATTTGCAGTTAGGCCAGCCAAGTCCAACGCTCAGCGGCGGTGAGGCGCAGCGTTTGAAGCTGGTGACCGAGCTGAGCGTCGGACAGGGAAAAACGATCACACAGAGAATGCGCGGCTTGAAAACCGAGAAGCGCAACCTCTACCTGATCGAGGAGCCGACGATCGGTCTGCACATGAGCGATGTGGCGCGCTTGCTCGATGTCCTGCATCGATTGGTGGATGAGGGGCATACGGTGGTGGTGATCGAGCACCATCCCGATGTCTTTGCCGAGGCGGATTACCTCCTGGATATTGGACCGGAAGCTGGAGCCGATGGCGGGGAACTCGTCGCTTCGGGCACACCGGAGGAGGTGGCCCGTCACAAGACCAGCGTCACGGCGCCGTTTCTGCGGCGGGTGTTGGCGGGGTGACGCCGGATCCCCCATCCTTCAATTACGGAGTTGGAAGTCCTGATTATAGGTCCTCAAAAAAAGCGCAAATCTTCAATGTCGAGTTCTCCCCCGTCGCTCGCGACACCCACTTGCCCTTCGATCTTTATGATGAAACGAAACACTCGTTTCGCATCAAACTCGAAGGGCCCGCCGCCCCATCTCGGGGTTTTGAAATCATCAAATCTCTTTTTCACAAGAACAAATGCGGTATCCGAAAGTACGCCCCGTGGAATTTCGCATTCGGCCCAAGCGTAGTTGCCGTTCCCAGTGACGCTCGCATCACACAGCGCAAGATAGAATCGATCTCCTGGTTGTGCTTTGGTGGGACGCAATTTGATCTCCACACCTTTGAATTGAGTCACATCGAACGATATGACCGGGTTCGAAAAATTGGCGTAGACCCCTACGTATGGAACGAATGACTGTGGGCCGCGATTCTTTGGGAGGAGATCATAATGAATCTTTAAGAAACCGTCAGAGTTTCCTATCTCATAAGGGATCAGTTCGAAATGAATAGTCGACGCGTAGCCTCTGACGCTGTCAGACAGAAGGGACAACTCCTCTCCCTGATTGGTCAATACCTTGTCACCAGGCGCACTTGCAAATTCTGCAATGATGCCATGGGAAGGAAATTTCCCCGACAGAATACGCTTGTCCAGGTCTGTCGATATCTCGCTGATCCGCTGCCCAATGGATTTTGTTTCTCTCTGCGTATCTGAAACCGCTGTCTCGATCCTGGGTATGCGATCAAGCGCAGGTTCGACCTTGTGAATAACAAACACATGGTGATTCCACATAAAGGTCCCAATGAAAAAGAGGGCACAGAGAATGGATCCAGCCAGGAAGAAGATGAGCCGCAAATAGCCGTCTCGGAGTTCCTTCCACAGCCTCGCTAGGATAGAAACTGGTCTAGAATCCGAGTTGGCGTCAGACATTGAATTAGTAGGCATGATACAATCTAATTGGATGGTTATTAGGTTACTTGAATAATGCAAACGATCATGCCCGTTTCAATAAGCGTGTTCAAACCAGAACGGGTTAACACCCGATTCTGCCAAGATAAACCAGGCGGTAGCACCAACGTGCGGGTATCGAAAGTATAACCAGTCATTTTCGCTGTCGGGCAGTTTGAAACCTGTCGCTATAGACTCGACATCGGTTGCAGGTATCGCTCCCGAGGTAAACTGGGCGCTTCGCAAAAGCTGTATCAATTCTTTCCACTTCTCTATTTTACCCGTTTGCTTGAACGCATCCGCGATCTGTGCGGTGCCTTCGTACCAGATACCGTCGCGATCCCCATCGACCTGATTAAAGTCGTATCCTCCTCGGATTTCGTGATGGCTTTCCGCGTATTGGAGTCCCCTCAGGTATTTTCCACGATCGCTTTTGAGCGCCATTATCGCCCAAGCTTGAATGTCCACCGGAACATTGCTTTTGCTCTT
>JAXMIV010000442.1:0-2678 GCA_034377045.1 Prosthecobacter sp.
ATGGAAGCAGGCCGCGCACATTGGGCCTGGCAGGCGTGCCTGGTACTTCAGGGTCTGCCGAGCCTGCGATTGGACGGGCAAAAATTGCCACTCATGGTCAACGTCGCTCACGCCATGGGCGACCTAGTCATCGTGCGAGAACTCTTTTCCGAAATCGTCCGGATGCCGTTCCCAGGCGGCAACCGACCGGTGGAGTGGATTGAAGCCTTCGGGAAAGTCGGTGAAGACGGTTTGGCGCGGGAGCTTTTCCAAGCGGCGCTTGAGCGCCTGGAATCCACTCAGGCCCTTCATCCTGAGTTGTACGCAGCCTGGGCGCGCTTTATGATTCAGCACGGGGAATATGACGCGGCGGAAACCTTCCTGATGCGTCATAACTGGGCGATAGTGAGTGAATCCGCAAAACTCATTTTTGAGCTTTACCAGGCATGGGCTAAACTCGGATCATTGCAGACGGAGTTGCCGAAGTTCCACCTGCCCGGTGGCGTGGAGAAGGAGGCCCTCTTTCTCGCCAGCCAGGCCATGGGCCTGCCGCCGCCGGTTCCTGTCCTTCCCCCTCCTCCATGAAACCGCTGCTGCTTCTGCTCTTCGTCGTCCTGACCTCCTGCGCCACCAAAGAGGAGAAGGCGACTCCATCGGTGATGAGTCAGCCAATGGCGAACCGGCTCACCAGGCCCGATCTCACGAAGCGCAGCATTTATGACAAAAGCATGCAGGCCTCGCTGAATCAAAAGACCAACTCGGGCGCGTGGTTTGGACGCCAAAAGGCCCACACGAATATGTTCTCAGGCACCAAGACTTTCGGCCACACGCCTGATTTCAAGACCAGTGCCTTCTCCGGCGGCTCTACAAAAAGCCACATGGGCAGCCAGACTTTCCAGCAAGCCGGCAAAGTCTCCTCCGACGCCGACGCGATCTTTGCCACCAGTGGCAGCCGCTTCGCCAAAAGGACTTCGCCTGACGCGACCAAAACCTTCTCCGGTGCCGACGACACCTTTGCGACCACGGCGAACAAAGCGGCGCTGAAGTCGCAGGAGAAAAACAAGCGTCCCACGTTTATCCAACTTGACGACAAAAGCCGCAGCCCCGCCTACTCGGAGGACCAGGTGAGAAAACTCATGGGGCGGGATTGAAGACCGCGGCGACCGCCATCGCGGCGATGCCTTCTTCGCGGCCAATGAAGCCAAGCCTCTCGTTCGTCGTCGCCTTGATGCCGACTTGAGAAGGTGCAATGCCCAGAGCACCGGCAATGCGCTCCTTCATCAGAAGCGCGTGGGGCATCACGCGGGGAGCTTCAGCGATGAGTGTGGCATCGATATTCGCAAGGCGCATCCCCTTCCCTGCCGTCAGATCCGCACATTTTTCCAGGATCTTCAGGCTGCTGATGCCTTCAATCGAGGCATCACTGGGTGGAAAATAGTACCCAATGTCCGGTTCCCCGAGCGCTCCCAGAATCGCATCCGCGATGGCATGGCAAAGCACGTCGGCATCCGAGTGCCCTTGCAGTCCTTTGGAATGCGGGATCGTCACCCCGCCAAGAACCAGGGGCCGTCCTTCCGCAAAGGGATGCACATCATAGCCGATGCCTACACGAGTCATGACTTTCCTCCAATGGTGCGCATGCGGGCCCGATATTCCCGCGGTGTACTGCCAACAACCTCGCGGAAGCGGCGGTTGAAGTTCGCCAGGTTGCGGTAGCCGCAATCGAGGGCGATGTCCGTAATGTTCTGCGCGTCCTCGGAGATCATGCGGCAAGCGCGGCCGATGCGGACTTCGTTGATGTATTCAGGCACCGTCTTGCCGGTACGCGATCGAAAGAACCGGCTGAAGGCGCCCTCGCTGAGGTGGGCGAGGCGAGCCAATTGCCCGCGGTCGATATCCTCGACGAGGTGCTGGTGAATGAAGTCACAGACACGCTCCATCCGATCCTGATCGCTGGCATGAAGCGGCGGCTCGTACCCCGCACTGGACAGCGGCTTCAAGTCCTTGGCCCGCGCCAGGATGTCCAGAATCGACAGAAGTTCCACGACCCGTGTCAGGCCATCGCTGTCGGCCAGACGATGCATGCGCTGGGCGACCTCCTGACGCACGGCTCCACGCGCTTCCAGACCGCGAACGGCGCGGCGCATCAGGCGTGACACCGGCTCCATCTCCGGCATGTCCATAAAATCACGCCCCAGAAAAGCTTCTTCAAAACGCACAATGATGGCCTCCACTTCTGAGGCCGGTCCCGTCGTCTCCTGATGCCAGACATGCGGCAGATTCGAGCCCACCAGCACGATGTCCCCATCTGCCAGGGGCGCGATGTTGTCACCCACCACCCGATGCCCGCGGCTGCGAATGGCGAAGGTGAGCTGCAATTCCGGATGGAAGTGCCAGCGGGTGCCATAGTCCGGACCCTTCACCACCTCGCAGTGGAAGGACTCCCAATCGCGCCGAGGCACCTTTTCAAAAACCGGCTTCATGGCAGTAGAGGTTTGATTTCAATGACTGGCAGGCGCGCCATCACGCGGCATGACCCGCACGATGAAGGTCTTCGCCTTGCCGAAATAGGTTTTCGCCACGCGCCGGATGTCCTTGTCCGTGATCGCCTCCACGAGCTTGGGCAGGCGTTGGAAATACTGATAGCCCAGGCCATTGAGCTCGCTCCAACCATACGCGTCGGCGATGCTCGAATTGCC
>JAXMIV010000443.1:0-2612 GCA_034377045.1 Prosthecobacter sp.
ATAGACCTTCTCAATCGTGTACTCGCCGCGGTCGAGCTTGCCGTGGATGACCGCATTCAGCGGTCCCTTCGTCGGCATCGGCCACAATCCTTCCGCAACCAAAATCTGCCGGCGCACTTGCTCCTTCCGCGCGTCCCAGTCGCTGAGCGAAGAAGGCGGATTAAAGGGGAAATAACCGTTCAGGTCTTTGGGTGGCTGGAGGCGGATGTCTGCCGCGAAAGTGGCGAGCGAAGCAACGAGCCATGCGGCGACGGTGAGGAGCGTAAGTTTCATGAGATGGAGCAGCGAGGAAACGTCCAGGCGCTTCGGTGCCTTTCCAGTTAGCCAGAACAAGCCATTAATGCGGACAGGAGCGCCACGCTCCCCTTAACGCCTGCGCCGCAAGGCGTTCCAGGCCATGCCGAGGCCGCCGATGACGAAGAGAATGGGGAACCAAATCGAATACAGAGCCCCGCGGCCGGAGTGCTTTAGGACGGTCTGTTGTGGGTCGGCGGGATTGACCCAGCAAGTGGTTTCCAGACCCACCGGGTAGGCTTCCAACTTTTTCGTCGCCTCCGCTTTATGCGCGGTGGGGCCTTCCACCCGTTTGATGTGGCTGCCGAAGAGCGATTGGCCGCCAAAGTCAAAGCGATACCTCAGTTCCACTCGGTGCTCGATATTCGACTGCGGCGAAGGCCGCGCGCTGACGATCCGCGACGACACGATCCGGCAAGGTGTCGCCACCCAGTGCCGCGTCTCCTCAGCTTTCTGCCAGGCTCCCCACAGCCCATAGGTGAAGGCGGCGCCGGCGAGCGCCAGGAACAAGCCCATGCTGGCCAGCCAATAACGGCCGGCGTTGGCATTCGAGTGGCTGGCATTCATGGGAAGAAGAGTGAAGCTTTGACTCTGCGACACGCGTGTTGCATTACAGAGATGGCTCTTCTCCGCAATGCCTCTCGCTTCCGAAATTCCCATCTCCAACACTCGCGCCCCGCGCTGGCAACTGAAGCCAGTACCGGAAGGCGCGGCGGATATGGCTGGCGACATGGAATTGCACCCGATTTTGGCGATCTTGCTGGCGCAGCGCGGGCTCACGAACTCGGAGCAAATTCGCGACTTTCTCGTGCCCAAGCTGGCCTCGCTCGGCGATCCCTGCGTGCTGCCGGAAATGATGATCGCCGTGCAGCGCATTCTGCAGGCGGTGGACGGCAAGGAACGGGTCGCGCTTTATGGCGACTATGATGTGGACGGCGTCACCTCGATGGCGCTCATGCATTTGGTGCTCAAGGCCTATGGCCTGCCAACGCACCTCTTCCTGCCCTCGCGCATGGACGAGGGTTATGGCCTGAGCCGGGATGGCTTTGCGCGGCTGTTCGAGGAGTTTGGCAAACCGGACCTGCTGATCGCCCTCGATTGCGGCACGACCTCAATCGATGAGCTGGCGTGGCTGCGGGAACAGGGCGTTGACTGCGTCATCGTCGATCACCACGAGCTTTCACCCTTTGGCCGCCCCGCCTGCGTGGCCCTGGTCAATCCCAAGCTCGGCACCGAGTACCACTACTTCTGCACGGCGGGTCTGGTTTTCAAAGTGGCGCATGCGCTGATGAAGACGCGCCGCCTGGATCATTTTGATCTCAAGGAGACGCTGGATCTTGTGGCGCTGGGCACTGTGGCGGACCTCGTGCCTTTGGTGGATGAGAACCGGTTGCTCGTACGGCGTGGCCTGGAAGCCCTGGCACAAACTAAGCGGCAGGGGCTGCGCGCTTTGAAGGAAATCGCCGGGGTCGATGGCTTCATCCAGACGCATCACGTCGGTTTTCGACTGGGGCCCCGGCTCAATGCCGCAGGCCGGCTCGACACCGCCGCGACCGCGCTGCAACTGCTCCTGGCGGAAGATCCCGCCGTTGCCGCTGAATACGCCGCGCTCTTGGAAGCCCACAACCGCGACCGGCAGGCGGTGGAGTTGCAGGTCTTCAATGAAGCTGAAGAGCAACTCCGGGCCATGGGTGACCTGGAGCATGTGGCCGCGATCGTTCTAGGTTCACGGCATTGGCATCCTGGGGTGGTGGGTATCGTAGCTTCGCGCCTCTCGCGCCTGGTGCATCGGCCCACCATTCTCTTTTCTTTTGATGAGAACGGCATGGGCAAAGGCAGCGGCCGCAGCATCGCCGGCTTCTCACTGGTCGAGGCCATCGAAGTCTGCCGCGACCATATCGTCCGTGGCGGCGGCCACGCGATGGCCGCTGGCGTCTCCGTGGCGGAGTCGAAACTGGCGATCTTCCGCGAGGTTTTTTGTGAAGCGGCCCGCCAGGCGCTGGATGCGGAAGCTCTGACGCCCGTGCTGCTCATGGATGTTGAGGTGAAGCTGCGGGATCTGAGCTTCGATTTTCTGCAAACCTACCGGCTGTTGGAACCCTTCGGCCAGCGCAATACCGAGCCGGTGTTCCTTTGCCGGAACGTCACACCGCGCCTGCCGGGACGGCTGATGAAGGAGAAGCACCTGCGCGTCGTGCTGACCCAGGAGGGCGCCTCCATGGAGGCGCGCTGGTTCAATGCGCCGCTGCAACAAATGCCGGACCCGCCGTGGGATGTCGCCATGCGCGTGCAACGGAACTTCTGTCGTGGCGAAGAGC
>JAXMIV010000444.1:0-2961 GCA_034377045.1 Prosthecobacter sp.
CAATCGCCTCGACGCGGTTGCGTGGCGGCGGGGGTATGTTGGGACCGCCAGCCGCCACCCATTGCGGATCATCGAAAGCCGTCGCGAGGTAGGTGAGCCAGTCTTCGTCCACCAAACAATCATCGTCCGTGTAAGCGATGATCTCCCCAGAGGCGAGCGAGGCGCCGAGATTCCTGGCGACACTTAACCCCGCGTGCTCCTGCCGCAGATAACGCACCTGTGGGAAACACAGGGCGATGGCCGCGATATCGTGGGTAGAGCCATCATCGATCAAAATGATCTCATGATTGGGGTAGCGCAACTGCGCCAGCGAAGACAGGCAGGCGGACAAAGTCGCTGATCCATTGCGGGTGCAAACCACCACGGAGATGCGCGGACTCGCCGACTCGTCTGGGAGCGCGGCAGGCAAGGCTTCCAACACCGCGCATGCCAGCCGCGGTTGCCGCTCCGCATTCACTAAGCCGAACCGCCATTCCGTGACCTCCTTGCCACCGCGATACCACTCATCGGTGTAACTGAACCACACACGGCCGGCGACGCCTGCCTGCCTGAGGCAGCGCCATTCCCAGCGAACCGCGTCCGCCTGGAACATTTCTCCATGCCGCGCCACATCCATGCCAAACTCGGTGATGAGCAGCGGTTTGTTGCCGGCGAGGTTTTGCAGGCGCTGAAGATAGGCCGTGAGTGCCTCTGGCTGCTCCAGGTAGAGATTCACTGCCAAAAAATCCGCATTTCGTGGCGCCAGGTACTCGGTACTTGGATAAGTGGCATAACTGAAAAGATGTTCAGGGGCCTCCTTCCGGCCCAGGGCGATCAAGTGTTCAAGAAACCGCTGAACTCGCAACGGCCCCAGCCAACGGACCAGGGTTTTTTCGATCTCGTTGCCCACCAGGAATCCGGCGATGCAGGCGTGCTGCTTGAGCTGCGCGACCGCCCGCAGCACCTGCTGCTCAATCGCCCGCCGTTGAGCGTGGGTTTGCAGGAAGTCCACGTGATCGGTCCAGGGTATGCTAACCAACAGACTCAGGCCCAACTCTTCGGCGATCGCCATGAACAACGTTGAGGGCAGCTCATAAAGCCGGACCAGGTTAAAACCGAGGGCGCGAATGTGCGCTAGGTCCGCTTTTAGACGCACCTCTTCCGGAAAGGGCTCGCCGCGTTCATTGGAGCGGAAGGGGCCGTAGCTGACGCCGTTCAGAAAGACCTTCTCCGCGCCGCGCCTGAAGAATTTCCCCGCCACCCGCAAACCGGCTGGACCGGCGGCAGGAGGTGAATCGGGAGAAGGTTGAGGGAGCATGGCGGGAGGCAACCGGACTGTGAAACACAGACGCGGCAAAAACCAGCATCATTCAGGCCCTATCCGTTGCTATTGAAACACCTGCGCCATCGCGGCGCCTATTTCACGGCTGCTGCGGTCGACAATGGAATTGTGATTTTGACCCTGCATCTCGTGAAGAACGACCGCATCCGGATGTGCGGCGGCGAGTTCACGACTCATCGTGACCGGGATGATCTCGTCCGCCCTGCCGTGAAAAAGGGTGACTTTGGCGCCCTTGGCGCAGACCAGGCGGAGCTGCTTCCGATTGTCAAAAGTGTGCAGGTTCAGGTAACATAGGGGCCAGCCGAGGACCCGGCGGCCCATCTCGGTGAGGGTGGTGAAAGGTGAAATCAAGACCACGGACTTCACATCCAGATCATCCGCCGCCATCAACGCGGCAGCGCAGCCGATCGAATGCCCCAGCACGGCGAGACGGGGCTGCAATTGCTCGTGGGAAAGCGCAAGCTTCGCCTGCACAGCGCGCACGGCGGCCAGGCTGCTTGCACGAATGCGGCCTGGGGTCGGTTTGCCCTGGCAGTCGCCGTAGCCGGGATAATCGACCAGGAGGTAACCAAAGCGCGGATCCCACTGATCGAGCCCCATCAGCCAATCCAGTGCCAGCGCGCCATTGCCGCCGAAGCAGAGCCAGAGCTTTTGGGGCGTGGCATCACCATTCATCGGCGGGACGTAAAACGCCACTTGGGCGCCCTGCGAAGTCTGGTATTCGATCCGCTGCCCGCGTTGGGTTTCCAGTGTTTTCCAGTAGCCCGCGTGGTAGGCGCGGGGATAGTAAATCAGGCTCGACTGGCAGCCCAACAACATCAGGACGGGGGTCAGAAGGATAATCAAGATCAAACGAAGAACCCTGGTGGAGACACTCACAGGCATCATGATACCCGCGTGGCGCGCCGAAACAACAGCTCGAAATCCCCTCTCCCGTCGCTTCCTTCTGAAGCCCCGGAGGCGCTGGCTGCCCTGCATCCCCTGCTGCGCCGGTGGGTGAAGAAATCTTTTGGCCGGCTGACCCAGGCGCAGGAATTGACGCTGCCGCATATCCTGGCGGGCAGATCGGTGCTGCTGTCCTCGCCCACGGGCACGGGAAAAACGCTGGCCGGTTTCCTCGGCATTCTGGATCACCTCGTTCGCGCCCATGAGGCGGGCACTCTGGGCCATGGCACGCAGGCCGTCTATGTTTCGCCATTGCGGGCGCTGACTTATGACATTCAAAAGAACCTCAGCGCGCCGCTCGCGGGCATGGGACTGAGCGATGTCATCCGTGTCGGTCTGCGCACAGGCGACACCAGCGCCAGTGATCGCGCCAAGTTGCGCCGCAAACCTCCGCACATCCTGCTCACCACACCCGAGAGCCTTGCCATCCTCCTGCCCCAAGCCAGTCACGCGGAGGCTCTAAGCCGCTGCCGGTACGTCATCGTCGATGAGTTGCACGCGCTGGCGGAGAACAAGAGAGGCGCCCACCTTACCCTTTCGCTGGAGCGGCTGGAAAACCTCGTTCCCTCGCTCACCCGCATCGGCCTGTCCGCCACCGCCGCGCCCCTGCCGCTCTTGGGCAAGCTGCTTGTTGGCACCGAACGCGACTGTGAAATCGCCGAAGCCCGCATCGAGCGCCGGCGGCGGGTGGAGGT
>JAXMIV010000445.1:0-13752 GCA_034377045.1 Prosthecobacter sp.
GGGAGCAGGCCGTGATGGGCCAGGCTGCGGCCATGGCGCGCGCCTTGGGCCTGACCTTTGAAACGGGCGCTCTGGAGCTGCTGGTGCAGATGGCGGGCGACGATACCCGCCAGCTTGAGAACGAGATTGAAAAGATCGACCTTTATCTCGGCGAGCGCCGCCGCTGCGGTATCAACACCGTGCGGGCGCTGGTTTCCATGAGCCGGGCCGGTGTGGTCTGGGAGATTGGCAACGCCATCGGCACTCGCGACCTGCAACGCGCCTTGGAGCTGCTCGGAGTTCTCATGTATCAGGGCCAAAACGCCATTGGCATCCTCTTCGCCTCCATCGTGCCTCGCATCCGCAGCCTGCTGATTGTGAAGGAATTGGCCTCCAAGTACAGCGTGAACCGCAACAGCTACCCGGGCTTTTGCACCAGCCTCGAAGCACTGCCGGGGTCCGCCACGGCGCATCTGCCGCGGAAAAAGGACGGCACGGGATTTAACGCCTATCCACTTTTCCTGGCGCTAAATGAAGCGGGACGATTCACCCTGAATGAACTGCACACGGCGATGGTCGCCTGCCTGGACGCCAACTCCAAGCTGGTGACGACGCAACTTGAGGCGAAGGTTGTCCTGGAGAGATTGCTCGTGGGCATCCTGACGCCGCGCGCGCGGAAGGCGGCGTGAATGATTGCTCCAAAAACCTAACCAACATGTCGCTTTCCACCATCCTTACCTGCCTCGCCATTGGAATTGTCGGTGGGGTGATCGCCGCGCTCTGCGGGGTCGGCGGTGGTGTGGTGATGGTGCCGGCTTTTGTCTTCCTTCTGGCCATGCCGCAGAAGATGGCGGTGGCCACCTCCCTGGCGGTCATCATCCCAACGGCCATTATGGCGACGACGCAGAATGCGAAGAACGATTTCGTCAGTTGGAAGGTGGCGATCGTGACCGCCCTGTCCGCCTCTCTCTTTGCCTATTTTGGCGCGGGTTGGCTGAAGAGCATGAGCAACGAAACGCTGACCCGCATCTTCGGCTGCGTGCTGTTGATCTTTGGCGTGCGGATGCTGTTGCAAGGGAAAGCCTGAGGCGCCTCATCGGCGGGCGAGCACAAAGGTTTGCAGTCCCGTCGCATCGTGGGTGAACTCCACCCGGCTCCAGGGCAGTTCGGCAAAGAGGTCCCGCATTTGGTCCAGGGTGCGATAGTGGGTTTCCAGTTCAAAGGCGCGCAAAAGGTAATCGGAGCCGCCCTCCCGCCGTGTCGCGCTGGTGAAGAAACTACCGCCGGGGTTCAACGCCACAAAGACGTTTTGGTAAAACTGGCGCAGTTGCGCATCATCCAGGAACTCGCCCAGGCCGGTGCTGACGGCGAAGTCCACAGGCTGCACCGGATAATCCAGATCCACCAGCGCATTGCCGTGGATCCAAGCCGCCCTCGACAGCAAGTCAGGACTCTCTTGCCTAACATGATTCTTCGCTGCATCGATGACCTCCTCATCGACATCCATGGCCACGTATTCGAGGCGTGGCGCCAGATCCGGACGCCTTTGCACCAGACGTGTGACATCCCTGGGAATGCCACAGGGAATGGCAAGAATGCTGAAGGGACCCTCGCTGGCATCCATAGCGCGTTCCATCCGCAGGCTCGCCTCGGCGCAACGCGCCCGCATGCCCTTGGCGGCGCGGGTATTCAGCACCAACCGATCCAAAACCCTGCCGATGAACCAGCGGCCGGAGGCGTGATTTTGATACAGGTGATCGGCAAAGCGGTAACTGCCGCTGCGCTCGATTCCCTCACGCGCAAGGTCGCTGAGCCGCAGCAGATGATAGAGTCCAATGAGGTGCCACTGCCCGCTACGCCAAAATTTGCCTGGCAGGCTGGAGGTGTGGCGGGTGAGGTTGTTCGGCTTGATGTTCGCGGCCGAGGCCAGGGATGTCATGGAGGCGGTTTTCATAGGAGAGGAGTTCGTGATAAACTTGCAGGTCAGTGTGTTGATAGCGGCGCAGGCAGTCCGCGGCTTCGGGTTGGTGTTTGAGCCAGGACGCCACCCAGCTCAGATGGCCTTTTTCATCGTCCAGCATGCGCTGGTAAGCCTGGCGCGCGGGCGTGGGTGTCGCAGGGTCCATGAGCTCCGCGCTGAAGCGCCGGTGCACTCGCCGCTCAAAGATTTGCGTGAAGCAGAGTACCTCCAGCAGCGTGGCGGGCGGTCCGGTATGGCGCAGGTAGAAGGACTGGTAACTGCGAAAGATGCGAATATGCGGCAACGCGAGAGCGCGGAGGACTTCATCCCACAGCCGGGAATGCTCCGCCTCTTCCGCGGCGTGCCGAGTCAACTCGGCGCACAAGAAGCCGTCCTCAACGGCGCCCACCATGCGGCCGAGCAGCAACGAGCCTTCCAGCTCGCTTTGGCGGTACCAATTCAGTTTCCAAGCCAGGTTGCGCGAGGTGTCGGGGGTATTCATGCCGCCATCACCTCCATGATTTGTGCGGACATCTTTCTGCCGGTGAGCCGCTGAATTTTCCGGTTGATGCCGAGGATGGCGGCGAAGTCGTTCTTTTCCGCCACCGGCATGGATGCCACCACCATTTCGCCGATGTGGCGGAAGTGTACCGCCTCATCAATGACGTCATCGATTTCTTCAGGATGCTTCGCAAGGCGCAAAGCCAGCAGGTCATAACCGAACTGGCAGTGTCTAACTTCATCCTTCGCCACCAACGCCAGGATGTGCGCAAGCACGGGCTCCGTGCAGCGTTTGGCGTCTTTGAAAAAGTTATGCGCGGCGAAATGTTCGCTCATCATGTAGCGGGTGAGAATGCGCGCCGGATTGGTGAAGCGCAGATCCTGATTCCGCCGCCGGATTTCCACGATCTCTTCATCCTGAATCGGGCGGTAACCCACCGCCTCCAGATACTGCGCAAAAACGTGGAAGTGCTTGTAGCTTTCGTAGAGCTGAACGCTGTAAACCGCGGTGCTGGTGACACAATCCCACATGAGCTCCAGGATTCGTGGCGTGAAGATGGGGAAGAACGATTCAATCAACGCCGAGTCACGCGTCCGATCCAAAAGATCGGTCTGTTGCAGGGCCAGCGCCGGATTGATATCGTTCCAGGCAATATCCGTGTCCAAAATCCACCGCGTCATTTCTGACGTTGAAAGGTAATCTCCGTAGTTCATAAATTGGTTGGGCAATACAGGTTAGGCCACGGCGAGTTTAGGCTTGGCGCGTGTTGCGATGACCGCGAGAACGTCTGCCAGCCGATGATGCGGCTGGAATTCCGCTTCGGTCAAACGGACGCCGAATTCTTCATGAACCACGCAGAGCAGCTCCACGGTGTCCATGCTGTCGAGGCCGAGCTCCCGCAGGCGAGCGTCTTCGCGGAGAAAGGGCGAAAGCTTGGGCAGGCAGAGCTGGAGGTGTTGCAAAATATCTTGAGCGTTCATTGGGTAAGCGTTTGTTAGGCAGTTGGCGCCTGCGCCGCCCAGCGATCCAGGCCAAAGGCCACGCAAGCGGAATGGGCGGGTTCATCATTCGAAAGGCGGATGCGAAAGCGTTCGCCGAAGAAGGCGCGGTGGCGGTTGATGCTGCTGATGGCGAGACCGTCGCTCAGGCAATACTCCTGCTTGGTTCCCAGCAGCTTTTGCAGGGCAGCTTTGCCACGCGCCTGTGATTCCGGCAGGAAGAATGGATCGGAAGCGGCCTGCCAATCACCTTTCAGATGGAAGGCTTTCGCGAGGGCGGCGATTTCCGCCGGCACGTTCTCAAGTTGTTCTTCAATCCAGGCGGGTGTCCCGATGAGCACCAACTCACGCATCTGAAACTCGATTTGACGGCGGCCGGGCTTCAGTTGGGCGGGATCCTCATTGCGGAAGCAATGTCCCCGGGCGGCGAAGATCTGCCCAGCGTCCAACACCTGGTTTTCCAGCGAAGCATAAGCGTGATAACAAACAGCAGGAGAGAGATCATAACCAGATGGTTGAAAGGCATGCGGGGCCGCCAACGGATCAGCCGCTACCGATGACGACATGAGCAGATGCGGGAAGGCTTCATGGTAACCGGCGCGGCGCAGCGTAGATGACGGGATCAGGACCGGCCAGGCACGTTCGCCGGCCGCACGGGCCAGCGACCAGGCGCGCAATTGGGAATCGATGTGTTCAAGAGTCATGGGAAAGTGGCCGAAAGATGGCGGTGATGGTTTCAATGTTGTGGAAGTGCTTCATCGAGACCAAATGGTCGGGCACGGGTTGTCCGGTGAGTTCCTCGATGGCGCCGATGAGGTGGAGAATGGCGAGGCTGTCGATCCGCCCGTTTTCAAAGAGCGGCGTGGTGGTTTGCACCGGCTGCCACGTGGAGCCGGTTTGACGCAGCGTCGGCAGGACGTCGTTAACCAAGTGCAGCAACGCCGATTGGAAGGCGGCAATCGCGACTGGTGCGGGTGTGTTGTTCGATGACATGACGTGAAACGAGTGTGACCAAGGAGCGCCAATCGGTGATCGGCTGGGGGTTGAGGGCCTGAGCGTGGTGGTTTTGATAAACACGCGGATGGAGGAGGCTGGGCAAAAAGGACTTGGCGTCACCGCAAACGCGTTGGAAAAGCAGATCACCGCTCTGCTGCACGGTGGATTCAAACAGGCGAAAAGTTGCCGCATCCACCAGCGCTGGCGGCAGGATCGCGCCCGAGCGCCATGCCGCTGAGAGTGCGGAGAATTCGAGGCGAAGATGCTCTAACAGTTCGCCCAGACGTGGAGCTCCTTCTCCGGCACAGGCATGGATGATGCGAGACTCGGCGCGAGGCGGCGAATGCACCGCAGCGGCGATGAACGAAGCGGCGTATTCGGTGGAGATGATATCCACCGGCGTATCGGCTGCGCCTGGCATCATCGGGATCAATCCGCGCCACAGCCAGAACAGCGTGTGATGCAGAGCCCCCTGGCGGCGCACCGTGCCGTCTTGATCGCTGCCTGCTACAATGGAGAGGCGGATGATTTGCACGGGCAAGTCGGTGGCGAGCACCACTTGCTCCGCCTCCCATTTGCTCTGTTCATAGGGGTTAAGAAAGGCAACCGGCGGTGGCAGCGGCGCTTCCGGAATGAGCCCCTGTGAGTCGCCACTCACGCAGGCGGTACTGATGTGAATAAACTTTTTGAGCCGCGGGCAGCGGGACGCGAACTCCAGCAGACGGCGGGTTCCTTCGACGTTGTCGATTCGCAAATCTTCAAGGGGCGCGCGAAAGGCAGTGTTGGCCGCGCCATGGATGATGATCTCCGTGTCTTCGGCGAGTGCATCGGGAAGAGACTCCCGAATAGCGACATGCGGCAGGCGTGGCGCGGAAGCTGGGTGACGAACAAGAGCGCGAATACGATGCGCGCTCAATTGAGCCGCGACTTCGTAACCGATGTTGCCGGTGAACCCGCTTAACAAGATTGTACTCATGAGTTGATGAAGTCCGTGGTTTCCAGAAGCAGCGCCGCCCAGCTCGATCCGAAGCCGTAGGCGAAGAGCAGGAGCTTTTGTCCGGGCTGAAGCGCTCCCGCCGCGCGCGCTTCTTCGAGGATCAAAAAGCTATCCGCCGCGATGGTGTGCCCGAAGCGGCGTTGGGGTTGGTAAAGTCGATCTTCCGGGATGCCGCACAGGCGCATAAGGATCGGCCAACTGGCGGCGCTGACGCCGGTGGGAATGACCCAATCGATCTCTTCCGGCCGCAACACCTGATCCTGCAGCAGGCGCCGGATCGTCAGGGAAGCCGTGGGGAAATAGGCGGCAATGATTTCGCTCTGGCGGGCAGGCACGTCCCAGTAATAGCCCCTGGAAACTTGCTGATAGCCTAACCAGCGATAACACAAGGCATCCCGAGAAACGATGACGGCGCAGGCAGCGTCGCTGATGACGTTGTAAAGCACCTCGCGTGAGACCCCTGAAGGCAGGCGATCAGCGCCAACACAGAGCACATGCTTGAGTTGTGGTTCAGCCACCAGCAGCGCCCGGGCCTGCCGCAAAGCGGTAAACATGCCGGCACATCCCTGCTGAGCCACACCGCTGACAAAGGCACGATCCAGGCCCAAAGTTTCCTGCAGCCAACTACCCTGGTAGCAGAACGCTGCAAGAACATCCGGTCCCAAAGCAGGGTCCGCGGCAACGCTGCTGGCACGTTGGTGAGCCTCCGGCAGAGCACTGACCCAAAGCAGCGCGTCGATGTCCTCGGGATTCAGCTTGGCTTCCTGCAAAGCCAGCCGCGCGGCGTCGCGGGCGAGATTTGAAACGTCGTCACTGATCCAGGCGCCCGCAAAACCCAGATCAGCCAGGGATTCAGCCTTTGAGCGCAGGCTGATTGCTTCCAGCGGGAGAAACCTTTCCGGCAGCAGGGCGCGGTGGGCGCGGAGGCCGATGGATGATGTGCCGTCGTTCATGACGACGCCATGATCTGATGCCGCCAAAGAAAGTGTTAATTGATAAATCTTGTGTCAGTATCGACGGGATCAATAGTGTAAGGCTGATGAACATCCATCATCTGGAGTTGTTTTATTATGTGGCCAAGCACCGCGGTGTGAGTGCCGCGGCGCGGCACATTCCGTACGGCATTCAGCAGCCGGCGATCAGCGCCCAGATCTTACAGCTTGAGGAAAGCCTGGGCGTGTCTTTGTTTCAGCGCCGGCCCTTCGATCTCACGGTCGAGGGGCAGGAGCTTTATGGTTTCATCCAGCCCTTTTTCACGAGCTTGCCGCTGATTGGCGCGAAGTTGCGCGGGGGCCGCGAGGTGCAGCTACGCATCGGCGCACCCAGCGCGATTCAGCACAATTATCTGCCCGTGGTGTTGCAAAAGATGCGCAAACGCATTGCCGCACTGGACTTCCGGTTGATTCCCGGCGGCCAGGGGGATTTTGAACAATTGCTTCTGGCCGATGATATCGATGTGGCGATCAGCTCCGTGGACGGCAAATCGCCGCCGGGCATCAAGCGGCAGGAGTTAATGGGCTTGCCCCTGGCCCTGCTGGTGCAGGAGCAGAGCCGATATCAAGATGCAGCCCAGGTGCTGAAGCAATCCCGCATTAGCGAACCGCTGATTTGCATCGAAGCGTCGAATGCCATCTGCCGCACTTTTCAGCGGGAGTTGCAGCGCCGCAAGATTTCCTGGGGAGTGGCTTTGGAGCTTGAGTCCTTTGAGCTTGTGGCGCGCTATGCGGCGCAGGGCTTTGGCATTGGCCTTGTCGTGGATCCGCCGGATAGTGGGCCTCCGGCGGGGACCCGGAAACTGCATCTGACGGGCTTTCCGCCATTGAGTTATGCAGCGATGTGGCGCGGCCGGGGTTCCCCCTTGGTGGCGACTTTCCTGGAGGAATGTGCGCACGTGGTGATTGAGCTGCGCCGCGCCCTGCAACGCTGCTGAAACCGGGATTGTACATTTCATGCTGGCTTCCCGCCGCAGTCTGCTCTTTGATGCTCACCTAGCCTATGAATAAGCTTGCCTGTTCCGCCCTCGTCTTTGCCGCACTCTTGCACGCCAGTTGCAGCCATTCGGAGACTGACGGACGGCAATACCACAGCAACTCGTCTCCGATCCAAGGGAAAATGGGCGTGTCATTCAAGCGGGTGCATACCGACGCCCCACCGATGGCTGCCTCAGGCGAAGCGGCAACCATGAACGAGGCAGACACGAAATACTTCAGCCAGCCGCCGGGGCTGCTTGACCAAAATGAGAAGCCTGATGAGCCCGGCGCTGAGTATTGGATGCACGGACAGCTTTCCCCCAACCCCGTGCAGAGCAAGATGGGTGTGCGCGTTCAGCGGCGGAAAAAGTAAGGCCTCACCTTACCACCACAGCGTGTCGATCAGCACGGTAGCGACCATGGCGAAGCTGATCAGCAGCCGCAGAACCAAGCCCACGCCCGTGCCCAACAACGTGCCCCAAGTGGATTTAACGGCAGGCTGAAAGCGCTTTTTGGCAAAGAATAACTCAAAGGCCAGGGCGCCCGCGAGCGGTCCAAGGATGAATCCCAGGGGGGCAAAGAACAGACCGACGATGCCGCCCACCACCACACCGGCGATGCCCCAGCGACTGGCGCCGAACCAACGGGCACCCATGGCGCCGCTGAAAAAATCCACGACGTAGGCCAACACCAGCCAAACCGAAAGGACGACAATACCCTGCCAGCTCATGCCAGACTCCGGGCGCAGAATGGTGTGCAGGATGCCGGCAACAAAAATGAAAACGGGGCCCGGCAATAGCGGAACCACGGAGCCGATGATGCCGAGAAGGAGGAGGCTCCCTGTCAGTGTCCACACACCGATGGCTTCATAGGGAACGCTGGCCGCGGCCCAGGCGAGGAACTCCCAGGAATGTGTGAGCCACTCAACCATCGTTCCAGGTGATCTTGGTTTCCACGGGCTGGCGTACGCTGCGCGGCCAATCGCGCCCCGGTTTGGGCCATCCCAAATAGATCAGACCGACGCAGCGATCCTCCGGACCAATTCTCAACCAATCCCGAAACTCCGGGGTACCCAGCAGCGGCGGTGAAGACCAGTAGCAGGCCATCCCTGCGGCAGTCGCGCTGAGCATCAAGTTCTGCAAGGCGCACGCGACCGCCTCCAACTCTTCCACTTCAGGAATCTTGGCGCCTCCCCGGCGCTCCATGACGCCGGCAATGACCACCGGCGCCAGGAGGGGGTTCTCCCCCATCTTTTTGAGCTTGTCCTCACGAAATTCAGCCGCCGGCGTGGTCTGGCGATAAACCGTCTGCATGGCATCCACCAGGCGGTGGCGCGCATCCCCTTGAAAGATGACAAACCGCCAGGGTTCCGTCAGGCCGTGGGTGGGCGCCCAGGTGGCATTCTCCAGCAATTCGCGCAGCAGTTCCCTCTCCACCCCACGCCCCGGATCCATGTCCACGGGTTTGACGGAGCGGCGGTGGCGAAGCAACGCCGAGGTCTGCGCCAGGGAAGGAAGGGGGTCGCTCACGACACTTCCTTCCCCTACGCGGCCCCCGAAGTCAAGCCGAGCGGCGGCGCCGGCGGAAGGCCAGGCCCAGCAGGCCAAAGAACAGCAGCAGCATGCGGCCGGGCTCAGGAACGACACTGGCAGAACCGTTGGCCAGGAAGGAACTGACGTCCCAGACGTATCCACTGCCGCTGATGTCGGGCAGGTCGAGGTCATCGGTCACACCATCCGCGCTGCCGTCCCGATAGACGCTGCCAAGGTTAAAGCCGACGACGCCCTGCCAATCCATCAAGTTGAAAATCATCCCATACGCAGGAGTAAAGGCCACAGGATTGACCACAATCTTGGCGCCCGCCTCGATTGTTGGATTGAAGGGAGAGCCGTTGTTGAAGACAAGCCGGTCGTGATCGCCTGCACCGACAGCCTGACTTGCCACGTAGTTGTCGTAGTCTGGGGATCCAACCTCGAACCCGTTAAAGGGAGCATCGAGGCTTCCGGCGTTGGTGGAGTTGGTGATGTCCAGCACAGTAATCGAACCTGCCTGCAAAGTCAGTGCCTGGGTGAAGGTGAGCGTGCTGTTGGAGGTGACGGTCGTTGCCGCGGTCGCGCCAACCGTAGAGACATCGCCGGCCTGGAGATAACCGCCGCTTTGCACGGTCAGGATTCCAGCGATGGTGCTGCCGGAGCCGGTGATGGTGGCGCCGCTGCCCACGGTGATCGCGCCTGTGCCAGTCTGCCCGGCACCGATGATGCCAGCCTGTAGCACGCCCCCACTGACATGGGTGGTTGCGGCGTAAGTGTTGGCACCGGCCAAAATGAGGAGCCCTCCACCTGCCTTGACCAGGGCGTTGCAGTCCTCGCCGGAGATTGTGCCTGAGACGGTCAGGATATTGGTGCCGGTCACCTCAATGACGCTGCCCGCGCCAGCCAAGCCAATATTGCGGGTGCTCCCCAGGTCCACATTGGCGCCGGTGCTTTGCAGTGTGGCGCCGTTGGCCAGGCGGATGGAATTGGTGCCAGAGGCGTCGCCCAAATTGGCGGCGCTGGCGAAGGACAGCGTGCCCTGCTCAATCCGGGTCATGCCGCTATAGGTATTGGCGCCACCCAACACCAGGGTGCCGTTGCCCAGTTTGGTGAGCGTGCCGGTGCCCGAAATGTCCTGGGCATGCGTACGAGTGCCAGTCGTCTGGTTCAGAGTCAGCGTCCCGTCATTGACGATGGCGCTTTGCCAATTCGTCACGTCCACCAGGGCCAGGGTGCCGCCCGAGATTATTGTCGTGCCGCTATGCCGGATATTGGCGCCAATCAACGTCTGCGTGCCGGTGCCCTGCTTGGTGAGAAACAACGGATTGGCATCCACCGTGCCAGTGCTGACATCGCGCATAAAGCCGTTGTAACTGAAATCCTGGCTGCTGTTGAGGACGAGCGTGCCAGCTGCCGCAACCGCTTCGGTCTCACGGTTTTCGATCACACCGTTTGCGGTGATGTCGATGATGCCAGCGACCGTTTCGCTGAAGCCCGCCAGCTTGAAGTAGGCATTCTCACCGCTGGCACCCCGGAAGGTGAGGGAAGCGGTGTCGACAATCTGCTCGTTGTTGCCGAGGGCGACGACCACATCAAAGGTGTTGTTGATATTGACCACGTTGCCAATCTCAAGATTGCCGTTGATGGCGGCGTTTGTATCCCCGTTCAGCACGACGGAATTGATATTGGTGGCGATTGAGGTGTTGGCGACAAGCACGGTGCCGGTGAAGGAACTGCTGCCCTGGATGGTGAGTTGGCCGACCGTACCTGTGCTGCCCGTGCCCCGAGTGATGATGTTTAGAACACCGCCAGATCCCGCTGTGGAATCATCAATCCCGTTGGCAAACGTCGCGCCAGCCGTCACCAGACTGACATCAATAAAGCCACCACCGGTAGCGATGTTCCAGGTCTTGGTGGAGAGATCATCGGCAAAGCCGGCAGCCAGCCTGACGCCACCGCCAAAGAAGCCAAGATTGCCAGTCCCCAGTTTGTCGAGATCGTCCACAGCCACGAAGCCCTGATTCAGGTACACATCAGTGAAGGCATTCCCGGTATTGGTCAGCGTCAGGATGCCCGCTCCGGACTTCACCAGAGGGACGGCGGAAGTGAGCGGGACATTGACGGTCAAGTTCTGAGTGGCACTGTTGGTCACAAAGATGGAGTAATCGCGACCGGCTCCCGTGGTCAGTTCCGTGAAACCGCTCAAGGCGTGGCTGCCCGCACCTGCGGCAAGCAAAGCTCCAGTGGTGATTTCGAGCGCGTTGGCCGGGCCGGTAACGGTCTGAGCCGTGGCGGCATCGATCACTAACGAATTGATCGCAGTCGCGGTGCCGGTAAGCGTGGCGCCCGTATCAAAGCGGACATTGTTAGTGGAGGCCGCGCCGGCCGTAAGAGCGTTAAAGCCGGCAGCATTGGTGGTGTATTCGGCGGAAGTGAGAGGGCGCAGACCGGTGGTGCCGTCAATGTTGGTGACGAAGGTGTTGCCTAAGCCCGCGCTGGTCACGTCCCCGATCATCCACGGAATGACACTGATGTTGGCAGAACCGGCAGCACCGCCGCCACCCACTTCAAAATTGTTCACCGCCGTCTGGCCGCCTGCATCAAACCGGATGAAGGCTCTCCGGGCGCCGCTTGCGACGGTACCCAGCCCGAGGCCGCGGACCAGAACGGTGGGATGATTGGCCGCCGTGCGATTCATGGTGTCAGCCACCAAATCCGCCAAGCCCGCATTGCCCGCCAGCGTCGCTTCCGTCGTGATGACGTTGTGCCCGGCGCCAACGGTGATCGCGCCAACATTTTCCGTGGCCAGGCTGTCGACCGACCTTTGTGTCCAAAGCCCATTGGTGCCCCCGGTATTGTTCAGGATGATTCCGCCGGTGTCCGACAGGCGGGCTTCCGCGGCTGTTTGGTCCTGTACATTGAGAAACTCTGCACCATTCAGCGTGTAAGAACTGTTGGAATCAATCGCGCCATTGCTGCCATTCATGGTGATGCGGCCCCCATTGATGATCAGCGGGCCGGTCATGGTGGCATTGCCTTGGACGGTGAGAATGCCAGCGCCATTCTTGATCAACGTTCCCGCGCCTGCGAAGATCCCTGCGAAGGTGGTCGACGTCGTCTGGTTGAATGTCAATACGGCGCCGGTTCCCACGGTAACCAGGCTCGACCCGCTGCCGCCATTGAGCGAGCCCACCGTTTCCGAATTGGCGACCCCGGCAATGACTTCGAATTTCGATGTGGCCGTATTGCGAAGGTTGATCGGTGAGGAATCGCTGATCGCGCGGCCACCGCTGACTCGGATGAGGCCTTCGTCAATATTGACAACACCGGTGTTATTGTTGCCGGAGAGGACGAGAACGCCGTTGCCATTCTTGGTAATGGTGGCGCCGCCGAAAAGGTTGGAGGCGACCGTGAGGAGCCCGGTGGGACTGTTCTGATGGAAGAAGAAGGTCCCCGATCCCGTGACCAGGCTGCCGCCCGTGATGGTGGAACTGCTCCCCCCCACGTTGCTGGTCACCATGATGCCGCCACTGGAAACGACCATGGCTTCCGTCACTGTGATGTTGGAGGTGGCAGGCGCATCGAAACGAAGGCTGTTGATCGTGTTGCAATCGGCATCGACAGTTCCCGTGAATCCCGCATCGTTGGTGATGTTGTCGGTCGGCATCCACAGACTCGCGTCATTTTGAGTGGTGTAGCTGGCCGCCACGAGGTTTCCGGCGGAGATGGCGGCAAAGTCGCTGTTATTGATCGTCATCCAGCCGCCGACGATGCCGTTGGAATTCGAAGTGGCGCCGGTGTATTCGACCCGGGTGCTGGCATCGGGCATGTTGAGGTTCAGCGTGCCGTTGGTCCGGCTCAGCAGGCCGGTGACGCGGAGCACCATGTCCTGACCGCCGTTGGAAACCAGATTGATGTCTGAGGGACCGCCGGCGCTAGCCAAATTGGCGACTGTCTGAAGGGAGGCCGCGGTGGCATTGCCATTGAACGTGAGGTTGGCCTGGGTCTCCGTGGTTGCCACGATCCCCAGCGTCAGATTGCCGGTGCCGATCTTGTTGTCGGTTCCGGCGCTTGTGGTGTAGTCCAGCATGAGCAGGCCCTCGCGAACCAGCGTCGTGCCGGTTCCCAGGCTGTTATTGCCGCTGAGCGTCACGTTCACGGTGTTGTCCCTGACAATGTTGCCCGCCGTCCCAGCGAGGTTGGCGGACACCATGCCGTTGTTCAGATTGATGGTCGCAAGGCCGCTGAGGGTACCGGTGCCGGTGATGTTGCCAATTTCGCCGGAGGAATCGTTGCCCAGTTGCAGTATGCTAGCCCCTGAAAGCGTGGCGTCCGCATTCATGACCAGATTGCCAATGCCCTGATTGTTGTCCCCGAGGATGATCTGCTCAATGGACGCGCCGAGTGCGCCATTGGCGTTGATATTGATGGTGGAGCCGTCGCGTGCGAAGAGGCGGTTGGTAGTCCCATTGCCGACGATGGCATCGGCGACATTGAAATTGACGGTCAATGCGCTGGTGTCCGCCACAAAGTCTGGCGAAGTTGACCCGGTAGCGTTCCAGGTCAGGCTGCCGCCTGCGGCAACGGTGAACGTGCCGGTATTGATGAGGTAATCATCGCCAACGGTGACGGCGCTCTGGATCGTCCAAGTGCCGACCCCATTCTTGGTGAAGTCGGCGGCGCTGCCGTCGGTGCTGCCGCTGGCCAAGGTGACGGGGCCACTAAGGAGGCCGCTGCCAGTGCCATCAACGAGGAGACCCACCCCGGTCGTACCGGGTGTGGTGGTGACGCTGCCGGAGATCGTGAGATCCGTGGCAG
>JAXMIV010000446.1:0-2879 GCA_034377045.1 Prosthecobacter sp.
CGCCGCGGGCAAAGGAAAGCACCTGCTGCACCATGTCCGCTCCTCGCCGGGCGCTGGTTTCAATCGTCGAAAGGATGAGCAGGGCCGCCTTGTCATGAATCGACATCTTGAGCAGATCAATCGACATCATGATGGGCAGCAGCACGTTGTTCAGATCGTGGGCAATGCCCCCGGCCAGTGTGCCTATGCTTTCCATGCGTTGCGCACGCAGATAATGATCTTCGAGTTTCTTCCTTTCCGTGATGTCCGTATTGATGCCCATGACGGCCTTGGCATGACCGTTCGCATCCCGCACCAACGTCCAGCGGCTTTCCACGATCACCTCGCCTCCGCCCTTGGTTATCTGTTGGAATTCGCCCGTCCACTCTCCGGACTCCATGGTCGTCTTCGCGGCCTCCGCATAGGCTGCCGGATCCACATGCAGAAGTTCGGAAACCTCCCGCCCCTTGGCCTCCTCTGCGGTCCATCCATAGAGCATTTCAGCGCTCTTGTTCCAGTAGGTGATTTGGTGATCCAGCCCGCGCACCAGAATCGCGTCGCGGGCCTTGTCCAGGAGCGAGGCCTGTTCGCGAAACTGCTCTTCCAACCGGCTGCGTTCACTAACTTCGCGCTTCAGGTCTTCATAAGCTCTTTCTTTGTTCTTCCGCTGGCGCACGGCCTCATCCATCATGTTGAGAGCGGCCAGTTGAGACTGCTCCAGATCGCTGGTCCTTTGTTTGACCAGCCGGTCAAGATTCGTCAGCGTGCTCTTCGCTTCCTCCTCCAGCCGCCATTTCTCCGTCAAGGCGTTGGCCAGTTGCAGCACCTCAATGCTGTCGAATGGCTTTTTCAAGATCACCAATCGATCGCGCGGTTTGATCCTCTCCTGCATTTCGTTCCATGCGCAGTCAGAGTACGCGGTGCAGATGACCACCTGCAGATTTGGGCTGACCTCCCACAGTCGGCCTGTCGTCTCAATTCCATCCCATCCCGGTGGCATGCGCACGTCCACAAAAGCCAGCGCATATGGCCGCCCTTCCGCCAGCGCCTTCTCCACCATCTTTAGCGCCTCCTCGCCTTGCGAAGCGGCATCAATGTCAAACCACACGGACTGCGCCGAGCCAAAGAGCCTCGCCTCGGCCGCTTCCATCTCCTCATCCTCGCTGCTCGGAGGCCCCAGGATCTTGTGAAAGTCATCATGAATCGCCCGATTGTCATCGACAATCAGAATGCGCTGATGACGGCTCGGGGTGAATGGCTTCATGAGCGCGAATGCTTAAATGCCATGGGCAATACCAGTGTAAAAACCGCCCCGTGCCCGGCGCCTTCACTTTGCACCGTCAGATTGCCACCCAATTCGCGGGCCGCCAGCGCCCCGCTGTGCAGACCGAACCCGTGACCATCCTTCCGGGTGGTAAAACCATGCTGGAAGACACGCGTTAGATTCTCCTGGGGAATGCCGATGCCATTGTCCGCCACGGCGATCTTCACCCCATCCGGGCCCTCGCGGCCGACGCGCACCACCACGCACCTGTCGGTTCCTTCGCCGTTTAGCGCCTGTTTGGCATTGCTTAGCAGGTTCACCAGAATCTGCAGCACCTGATGGCGGTCGGTCATGATCGCGGGCACATCTTCGTACTCCCTCACCACTTTCACTTCATGCCGAAGCAGCGCCGCGCTATTGATCCGGATCGCATCCTCCACCAGGTCCACCAATGGCACCTTCTCCAGCACGTTCGATCCACGTGCGTAATTCTGCTGCATCGATACCACTTCCTTCACGTGATCAATGTTCTTCCGCAGCAATTGGATCTCATCAAGAATCACCGTTTGCGGTTGGACCAGGGATTCGGCCAGTTTGACCATGTAACCGGGCAATTCCCTGCCGCGGGGATCATGGCTCAGGAAATTGGGCAGATCGTCGGCGTGCTCCCGCAGCAGTTCCGCCACACTCTTCAAATGGTTGATTCGGAGGTTGCTGACCCTATTGGCCACGGTTTCCGCCGACACATTCACGCTGTTGAGCACATTGCCCACGTTATGCAGTACGTTCGTGGCCACCTCCGCCATGCCGGCGTGCCGCGAAGCTTCCAACAGTTGCTGGTGCGCCTTCGTCAAGTCTTCGGTCCGCTCCAGCACCTCAAGCTCAATCAGAGACTTCTGGCTCTCCAACTCCGCTCGCCGGGTCGCGACTTCCCGCATATCACTCAAACTCTGGCGGATGGAGACGATGAGAAAGGTATCTTCAAAAAGCACCCACCCGGCGTGCTCCAGCCAGCGCCACGAACTGGCGTTGAGCACGCCAAACACCGACTGCGGCCAGAACAACCCGCGCAGCAGGTGATCTCCCGCGACCACCACGGTCGCTGTCACCAGCACCCGCCAATCTCGATAGAAGGCCAGAAAGGCGAGTGATCCAAACACATGAAAGTGCGTCTCAATCCGCCCGCCAGTCAGGTGGATCAGCAATGCGGAGGTCAGCGTTTGTGCTGCCGCGATGACATGCCGCGTAAAAACATGCCCCGGCCGCTTGTAAGCGAGGATGATGGGAAATGCGCTGATCGCTCCGCCTAAAAATACGGCGGCCCACACGTGAATATGCAGTTGACTCGATGTCCCCGCCCACGTCAGCGGCGAGATCCACAATGCGGCGATGACTCCCGCAACCCACTGAATGACCATCAATAGGGCAAACATCCGGTCCGTCCGCTGATGAACGCTGTCCTGCGATGTTCGATAGAGTTGCTCAGCTCGGCCAACCAGACCAGTGAGAGTCACGCTGCCATTGGGAGTCGACGTATCCGCTTTCATTGGGCGCCTCCAGATTCGGGTTCGCAAAGGGCACAGCCAAAAACAGGAGTCTCGACCACGCCCGCAAAATTTTGTTCCAGCAATGCCAG
>JAXMIV010000447.1:0-4258 GCA_034377045.1 Prosthecobacter sp.
TAGAGATGCAAAAGGCGATCGTCGGCTACGACGAACTGCTCACGGATGTGCTGGTGGCGATCTTTTCCGGCGGCCACGTGCTGTTGGAAGGGGTGCCGGGACTGGGGAAGACGTTTTTGGTACGGACGCTTTCCCAAGTGATCGGCGTCGAGCCGGGGCGGGTGCAATGCACACCGGACCTCATGCCGGCGGATATCCTCGGCACCCATATCGTCAATGAGAATGAGCATGGACGGCGGATGATGTTTTTTGAAAAGGGGCCGGTCTTCAAGAACTTGCTGCTGGTGGATGAGATCAACCGTGCCACGCCGAAAACGCAGGCGGCGCTGCTGGAAGTCATGCAGGAGCGCTGCGTCACCACAGGCGGGGAGCGGCATCTGCTGCCAGAACCGTTTTTCGTGCTCGCAACGCAAAACCCGATGGAGATGGAGGGCACGTATCCGCTGCCGGAGGCGCAGTTGGATCGCTTCATGTTCAAGATTCGGGTGCCGTTTCCAGATCTCGATTCACTGGTGGAAATCTCGCGCCGCACCACCGGTTTTAGCGAACCCAAACTCGACTCGGTGACGACGGGCAAGGAACTCATCGAACTGCAACATGAGCTGGCGAACATTCCGGTGGCGGATCCGGTGGCGCACTATGCCAGCCGGTTGGTGCTGGCGACGCATCCTGAGCAACCCGGCGCACTGCCGGAGGTGCAGCGCTATGTGGCCTATGGCAGCAGCCCGCGCGGTCTGCAGAGCATGATCCGGGGCGGACGCGTCTGGGCGGCGGTGCATGGCGCCACGGCGGTATCCACGGATGATGTCCGCGCCATTGCCCACGTGGCCTTGCGGCACCGCATCATTCTCAATTTCGAAGGCGAAGCGCAGCAGATCAAGGTGGATGACATCATCACCAAGCTGCTGGATCAGGTGAAGACGCCGGCGATGGAGGCGGCGTAGACCGAACGATGAAGGATGAGTGATGAACAGGGTCTTCCGAATGATCGCTGCGTGCGGCGCGTTGTTGTGCGTGGCTGCGTTTGCGGCGGATGATCCGGCGTTTGAGAAGGCGTCACTGGGTTGGCGGACGGCGTTGCATTTTGATCCGGGGGCTGAGGCTCCGCTGAGTTCGCTGATTCAGCTCTATCAGCGCGGGGGGCGGTTGCATGATCTGGTGAATTTGTACGCGCAGCACGTCGCCCGATTTCCCGGTGACGAAGGGGCGAAGGTGGTGCTGGCGCGGCTGTATGTGCAAACCGGGGACGGCCGGGTGGAGGAATTCATCACCAAGGCCGTGACGGAACATCCGACAAATGCGCTGCTGGCTTATGTACGGGCACAGTGGTTGCAATCGAAGTTAGATCCGCGCGCGTTGGAAGGTCTGGACCAGGCGGTGGCGCTGGAGGCCAATGGCCCGCGGCGGGCGCTCTGGCTGGGGGATCTGCTCAAGGCAGCAGTGGCGGCACAACGTGAGGACCTGATGACTGCGCGGTTCACCGCTCTGGTGAAGGATGGCGCGTTGACAATGGCACAACGTCTGCAATGGGCGCGGCGCGCCATGGACGCGGGCTTGATCATGGCGGCAGATGCAGTTCTGGAAGGCGCGGACTTTTCCGGCCTTCAGGGCGACGAGGGCATTGAAGCGCGGTTCCTGCTGGCCCGAGTAGCACTGGCCAAAGGGCGGCGCGAGGATGCGACTCGGCAGGCGGCTGAACTTTTGGATAGGCTGGCGGCGGATCATTGGCGCTACAAGGAGGCCGTGGCGCTGCGCTGGCAGGCGGCCCTTGATGAGCAGGAACGCAGCCGTGTGCTGGCCGGCATGGAACAGCGATGGAAGGAGTCAGCCAACTCGGAAGCCGCCGCGTTGGGTTATGGCGATCTGTTGGCGGCGGCCGAAAAGAAGGACGAGGCTTTGCGAGTCTGGCGGGAATCTTTGGCGCGGCAGCCGGAATCGCGGTTGATTGAGGAGCGCGTGCTCGATCTGCTGGAACAGTTGCGGCAGAATGAGGCGGCACTGGAATTTCTGGCGGAGCGTGTGCGGCAGCAGCCGGCTCGTGACGATTTGGCGCTGCGGCGCACCCGGACGCTGCTGTTGCTGGGAAGGATGGCGGAGGGCATGACGGCGCTGGAGGCGTTGTTGGAGGAGGCGGCGCCTGGTGATCGCGCGGCGGCGCTCATGCAGACGGCACGCTGGTTGCGGACTCGGCAATTGTTCGGCGAAAGCGCGCGGGTGCTTGAGACTCTGATTGCGGATCAGCCGCAGCGCTGGGACGCCCGCAAGGAACTGGCGGAACTTTATGTGCTGCTGAAGCGGCAACAGGACGCGGAGGCGCTTTTTGGCGAGGACATTCCCGAAGGCTTATCCGCTGAGGTGCGGCTGGAGGTGGCGCAATTCTTGACGGCCCAGAAGATGTGGACGCAGGCCCGGCGCCTGTTGCAGGATTGGGTGAGCAAGGATGCGGTGGAGTTCGAAGGAAGGCTGCTGCTGTCAAAGAACTGTTTCTTGTTAGGCGATGAGGCGGCCGCCAAAAAGTTGTTGGATGAGTGCCGGGCACTGAGTGACACGGAGGCCAGGTATGCGGCATGGCTGGCGGCGGCGTGGGAACGGGCCGATGAAGCGGATAAGACCGAGACTCTTTTGAATGAGGAGCGTGCGCGGTTGTGGCCGAAAGCCGGGGAAACGTGGGATACGCAGCGGCTGGCGCGATTGTCCTTGCTGGCGCAGCAAACCATGGCGCCAGCGGCGCGCGCCGATGCGGAAAAACTGCTGCGCCAGGCGCTGGCCGCCGCAGACTTGCCGGCAGCGCAACGCCGGGATCTGAGGCTGCAATTGATTCAGGTGCTGGATAGCCAGACGGGCCAGGATAAGGCACTGGAGACGGAGATCACGGCGGCGCTCCAGGAGCCCGGAGCGGCGAAGGGCGATTTGCAATTGCGGCTGGCTCTGATGTATCATGCCGCTCAGCGCCTGGATCTGGCGCGGTCAACACTCGCCGAAGTGGCGGTGGGCTCCTGTCAGGATGCGGGACTGGCCGTGCGCGCCGGAAAAGTGGCGGAGGAATTGGGGCTGCTGGATCAAGCGGTGGCGTTGTATGCGCGCCTGGTGCAATTGCAGCCGGATGAACGGGGCCATTGGGTCGCGTGGACCAGTTTGTTGATGGATATCCAGGATGAAGCCGGGCTGCGTCTGGCCCTGCGGGAGATTCAGTCACGAGCGAAGGCCTGGAAGTTGACGGAGGCGTCGCAGGATCTTTTGCGTCGACATCTGGCCGCCAGCTATTGGCGTACGCTGGCGGGGCTGCTGACGAGAGGTGAGGAAACCAAGGAGGCCTTGCATCCGGCCTTGGCGGTGTTGGAGGAATTGGAACGCCTTGAAATTAAACCGGAGCGACATCTATGGGCGGTCTGGAGCCGCGGGATGGTGGCACGGCGCCTGGGCGATCAGGCGGCGCTGCAGCACGCCTTGTCTCTTCTAGGCGCCAGCAAGGAGAAATGGGTCGATTTTCCCGATGGCTTATCTCTCGCACTGCCCGAAGCCACGGCCCTGATTCAATCCACCGTCAAGGATCTGCCTAACAAGCCGAGCGAAGCTTCCCCGCCGGCACCGGTGCCACCTCTGGGTGTGGCCTGGAGCTTCACCGCGAACGGAAATGCGGATCTGCAACGCTGGGATCTCAGCCTCGACGGCAAGGCGGTCCTGATCGCGGATAATCGACGCCGAATTTACCTGCTGGATCGCGCCACCGGAAAACTGCTTTGGCAGCGGCGCCTGCCCAAAGGCAAAACGGCGCCCTTGCAGGCGTTGGCATGGAACTCGCGCGAAGGTGAACAGATTCAGTATCCGGCGGAATGGGTTCTTGGCCGTGACTGTATCGGCATCCTCTGCGACGACGGCCTTTACGGGCTGAGTCCGAAGGACGGCAGCGTACTCTGGCAGGCGGCGGGATCGGGAGGCTGTGTGGCTCATGAGCAAGGACGCATCCTCTGGTGGCGGGCGCTGCAAGGAAAACTGGATGCCTTTGACGAAGTGACCGGAAAACTCCTCTGGAGCCGCCAGGCCATCCCGCCCTGGCAGGCACCCGCAGGCGCTCAGACCAACCCCCAATGGCTGGCCACCGGCATTCACGCTGACCATGGCAAGATACTCGTCTGGAGTGATGGCGGCGCCGTCCTGCGAGTCGAGGATGGTTCGATTCTCTGGAAGGCTCACGCGGGTCAGAATGGGCCCGCTTTTCCCCTCGAACTGCGCGCGGATGAAACGAGCCCTGCGCTTG
>JAXMIV010000448.1:0-3482 GCA_034377045.1 Prosthecobacter sp.
GCTCTTCATTGCCGCCAATAACGTGCGCGGTTTGCAGGACATCCGCTTTTCCGTGGTACGCTACGGCAATGTGATGGGATCGCGCGGCTCCGTGATTCCTTTTTTCCTGGCGAAGCGCGGAGCGGGTGTGCTGCCGATCACCGACGTGGAGATGACGCGGTTCAACATCACTTTGGAAGAAGGCGTGGACCTCGTGATCCACGCGCTCAAGAACGCGCTCGGCGGTGAGATTTTTGTGCCGAAGATCCCCTCGTATCGCATTATGGAGGTGGCCAAGGCGATCGGGCCGAATTGTGAGTACCCTGTCGTCGGTATTCGCCCCGGTGAGAAGATTCACGAGGAGATGATCACGGAGACGGATGCTCTGCAAACCATCGAGACGGAGCAGCACTACATCATTGTGCCGATGCTGTACGCGCACTCGACGAGCGATCTGATCAAGAAGTATTGCGAACATCACAAGGGGAAGCCTGTGGCCAAAACCTTCTCCTACAATTCAGGCAAGAACTCCGAGTGGCTTAGCGTGGAGCAATTGCGGATGCTCATTCGCACCCAGGTCGACCCTACTTTTGACCTCGCCTGATCGACGCATGAGCCTGACACCGAAAGACCTCAAGGCGGCCTACGACCGGGGAGAAAACATCTCCGCCCTGCTGCGCAGCCACTCGGGCGCCATGGCGAATTCGGAAGACATTATCCAGCTATCTTACGACCTCCAGGCGGGCTCGTATGTGGCGGTGCAGAATCAGGATCCGTGGCGGGAGATTCTCAGCCGTTACGCGCTCGCCGTCGCGGATCACCTCAGCAGCCTGGGCTCGTTTCATAGCTTGCTTGATGCCGGAGTCGGCGAGGCGACGACACTTTTGCGGGTGCTACAGGGCATGCCGCAGAAACCGGCGGTGGTGCATGGCGTGGATATCTCCTGGTCCCGGCTGAAGATTGGCGGTGAGTGGTTTGTTAGCCAGGGCGGTCCGGCAGACACGCAGTTTATCGTCGCCACGATGAGCCACCTGCCCTATGCGGACAATAGCTTCGATGTCGTTTACACCTCCCATGCGGTGGAGCCTAACGGTGGCAGGGAAGCTGAGTTGCTCGCCGAATTGTGCCGTGTCGCCTCCCGCTACGTCGTCCTGTTTGAGCCGGGCTACGAACTCGCGCCGCCAGAGGCGCAGCAACGCATGGCCCAGCATGGTTACTGTCGCGATCTGCCCGGTCATGCCAGGGCTCTGGGCATGACGGTGGTGAAGCATGAGTTGTTGTCTGCATGCCCGAACCCCAACAACCCCACGGCGGTGACCATCATTGCCAAGAATCCAGACGCGGCCCAAAGTATACCTTCGCTGGTATGTCCCCAGTATCGCACCCCCATTTTCATCGCGGATGATCTCTACTACAGCGCGGACTCCCTGCGTGCCTATCCCGTGTTGCGCGGCATCCCCTGCCTGAAGCCGGAACATGCCATCATCGCCAGCAAATTGACCCCCTGATCGACGCCGCTTTGCATGATCCCCTACGGACGCCAGTTCATCGATGAGGCGGACATTGAGGCCGTGGTGGCGGTGCTTAAGTCCGACTTCATCACCCAAGGGCCGGCCATCGGGCGCTTTGAAGAACGTATGGCGCATTTTTGTGGCGCCAAACATGCCGTAGCGGTTGCCAATGCGACGGCGGCCCTGCACATCGGTGCGCTTGCCCTTGAGCTCGGTCCGGGTGACCGTCTTTGGACCAGCCCCAACACTTTCGTCGCCTCGGCCAACTGCGGCCTCTACTGCGGCGCCCGCGTGGACTTTGTCGATATTAACCCGCGCACCTACAACATGAGCGCCGCGGCGCTTGAAGAGAAACTGAAGGCGGCCGCTGAGACCGGCACGCTGCCGAAAGTCCTCGTACCGGTGCACTTCTCCGGCCAGCCTTGCGAAATGGATGCGATTGCAGCGCTCGCGCGCCAATATGGCGTGCGGATCATGGAGGATGCCTCCCATGCCATCGGCGCGGAATACAAGGGTGAAAAGATCGGTGGCCGTGTCCATGCCGACCTGACCATCTTCAGCTTCCATCCGGTGAAGATCCTCACCACGGGCGAAGGCGGCATGCTGCTCACCAACGACAGTGACCTGTACGAGAAACTGATCCGCCTGCGCAGCCACGGCATCACCCGCGATCCACGTTTCATGCGGGGCGGCTCTCCGGACGAGCCCTGGTACTATGAGCAGGTGGACCTTGGCTTCAATGACCGGATGACGGACATCCAGGCCGCGCTTGGGGCCAGTCAGATGGAAAAGCTTCCTGCGTTTTTGGTTAGGCGGCGTGAGCTCGCGGCGCGCTATGACCGCCTCCTCGCCGATTTGCCGTTGATCCTGCCCTGGCAACACCCGGATACCCTTTCCGCCTGGCACCTTTATGTGGTGCGGCCTAATCCCGCGCTCACCTCGGTAACCCGGGCGGCCCTGTATAAAGGGCTGCGCGAACGGCAAATTTTCCCACAGGTACACTACATTCCCGTCCATACCCAGCCATGGTACCGCGATCTCGGGTTTGCGACCGGTGATTTCCCGGTCGCTGAAAACTATTACGCCGGGGCGTTGAGCCTGCCGATGTATTATAGCCTGAGCGACTCCGACCAGGATCAAGTGGTCAGGGCCGCAAAGGAGATTTTGGAGGCCTAACCAAATGGCTGGATCGACACTGCCTGGCACCCTCTGCATTCGGGCAGACGCGCATGCAAGCATCGGCATCGGCCACGTGATGCGTTGTTTGGCCCTGGCCCAGGCCTGGCAGGATGCTGGAGGCAAGGCGGTGTTTTTCTGCCGGCCTTTGCCACCTGCTCTGTCGCGACGCCTGCACGACGAAGGTTTTGATTGCCACGAGATTCAGCACGAAGCGGGCACTCCGGGTGATATCCTGGAAACAACTTCGGCCTGCCTGCAACATTCCGCGGCATGGTTGTGCGTCGATGGCTACCAGTTCTCTCCACACTACCGCTCGCAATTGAAGGCCGCAGGAGCGAAGCTCCTGGTGCTCGACGATCTTGCAGATTCTGATCTTTCGCAGGCCGACGCCATCTTGAATCAGAATTCTTATGCCGTCGCGCAAATGTATGCGGCCCACGCTCCAAATGCGCACCTGCTCCTGGGTGCGCGATACGTGCTGCTGCGCCGTGAGTTCCTGCGATGGCGCGATGCGCTGCGTCTAGTCCCGGCCTATGCAAAGGAGGTACTCATCACCCTGGGTGGCAGCGACCCCACGAACGTCACGCAGACGGTCATGACATTGCTGGGTGGCCTTCGCAGCAGTCGGCTGCATTTAAAGATCATCCTTGGTTCTGCGAATCCTCATGCGGAGCCTTTGCTTGCCCGGTTGCCGATGCTGCGCGAAGTTCACGATGCCGATATCCTGGTCAATCCACCCAACCTGCCCGAACTCGTCAGCCTTGCGGATGTTGCCATCACGGCCGCTGGCAGCAGTGCCTGGGAACTGGCCTG
>JAXMIV010000449.1:0-3680 GCA_034377045.1 Prosthecobacter sp.
ATCTCGTGGTCATCGGTGGCGGGACGGCCGGACTCGTCACCGCCGCGGGTGCCGCAGGGCTTGGGGCAAAGGTGGCCCTCGTGGAAAGGCATCTCATGGGGGGCGATTGCTTGAACTATGGATGCGTGCCGAGCAAGGGCATCATCAGCGCGGCCCGCCACGCGGCAGCCATGCGGGATGGCGCAGAGTTTGGCGTCACAGCCTCGGATGTGCAGGCAGATTTCGCCACTGCGATGAAGCGCATGAGAAAACTTCGATCCGGTATCAGCAAACACGACTCCGTGCAGCGGTTTGCCTCGCTCGGCATCGACGTGTTTCTCGGTCAGGCCAGTTTTACAGAACAAAACACGGTCATGGTGGATGGCACGGTGTTGGAATATCACACCGCCGTCATCGCCACTGGCGCACGGGCCTCTGCCCCGCCGATTTCGGGATTGACTGAGGTGCCCTATTTGACCAACGAAACGCTTTTCTCCATCACTGAATTGCCGAAGCGACTCGCCGTGATTGGAGCGGGCCCCATCGGTTGCGAGATGGCGCAGAGTTTCGCTCGCTTTGGCAGTGAAGTTTTTGTGATCGAAGCCATGCACGGCATCCTGCCGCGCGAAGATGCGGATGCCTCCATGATCGTGCTGGAGCGCATGAAACGCGATGGGGTGAAACTACTGTGTTGCGGCAAGGAACTGAAGGCTTCCAAAGGTGAAGGCGACACGGTGAGACTCATCGTTGAATCCCACGGCCAGGGCTACGACATCACCGTGGACAAGCTGCTGGTCGCCGTGGGTAGAGCCCCGAACGTGGAGGGGCTAAATCTCGAAGCGGCAGGTGTGCAGTATGATAAGAAAGGCGTGAAAGTGGATGACAACCTCCGCACCGCCAACCCTCGTATCTTTGCTGCAGGCGACATCTGCTCACCCTACCAGTTCACGCACAGCGCCGACTTTATGGCGCGCATTGTCATTCAGAATGCCCTGTTCTTTGGTCGAAAAAAAGCCAGCGCCCTGACCATTCCCTGGGTCACTTACACCTCGCCGGAGATCGCTCACGTCGGTCTGTATGAAAAAGACGCCCGGGAACGCGGCATGGAGGTTACCACTCTCACCCAGCCATTGAGCGAGGTGGACCGCGCGATCCTTGACGGTGAAACCGAAGGCTTCGTCCGTGTGCTCGTCCGCAAGGGAACCGATGAAATACTGGGAGCCACCATCGTCGCCGAACATGCCGGCGAAATGATCTCTGAAATCACCCTGGCGATGACCCACAAGCTCGGCCTCGGGAAGATTGCCGTCACCATGCATCCCTATCCCACACAAGCCGAAGCCATCCGCAAAGTGGCCGATCAATACAATCGCACCCGCCTCACTCCGCGCGTGAAGAACCTCTTCACCAGGCTGCTCGCCTGGCGTCGCGGAAACTGATTTTAACCACCAAACCCAAACCGCATGAATATGCGTGACCCGGACAAACGGATGACCTGCCGGCCTTGAACCTCAGCGTCTTTGACGGAATCGAAGAAATAAATCAGTTGCCACTCGTTGTAAGTTTCATCTCACTGTGGGTGTAGTCTGGTAGTCTGCCGTCACGCCCGCCGCCATGAACTCCGCGTTGTTCCACCCTCCAATGAATCGCCGGGCCTTTCTCATGGCCTCGACCATGGCGATTGCAGGGCTGCGCGTCACTCCGGGGGTTTTTGGATCAACGGTGCCGCCGACAGGAGCACCCGCCCTGCGCAAACCGGCGAAGTCCACGATCCTCTTTTTCCTCTGTGGCGGGGCATCGCACATCGACATGTGGGACATGAAGCCGGAGGCTCCGGCGGAGTTTCGCGGTGAGTTCAAGCCGATACGCACGACCTCGCCGGACATCCATCTGTGCGAGCATCTCCCGCTGCTGGCCAAACAGGCGCATCATTTTTCACTCATCCACGGCATCACGGATGGCGGCAAGGCGACAGGCGATCACCATGCGGGCTACTACTACAATCTGACGGGTCACGCACCGGATCCAACCTTCAAGCAGCAGGGCAATGACCGCAGACCGCAATCCGATGACTGGCCATTCATGGGATCAGTGGTCGGCTCGCGGAGGCCCCTTCATCCAAAGCTGCCGCAGGTGATCTCGCTGCCGCACAAGCCGAGCAAGCTGCCTTTCACGCGGCCCGGCCAGTTCGCGGGGAGATTGGGCATGGAGAACGATCCTTTCTATCTCAACGGCAACTTCGATGAGCCGCTGAAATTCACCTCACCCACGCTGACGATGGAGGGTGACGTCACTGCTGACCGCATGAATGAGCGTCGGGAACTGTTGCGCTCCTTCAACGATTCACGGCGGGAACTGGACCACGAGATGCAGGTGCAGAATTATCTGCGCCAACAGGAACGGGCCTTCACGCTCCTGACATCCAGCGGCGCGGAGAGGGCTTTCGATGTTGCCTCCGAGCCTGCGGCCATGCGCGAGCGTTATGGCAACACGATCAACGGGACCAGCCTGCTCATGGCGCGTCGCATGGTGGAGGCGGGCGTGCCTTTTGTGACCGTTTTCTGGAAGGAGGACGAGAGCATCGCGGCGCGGTGCAAGAGTGCCGGCGGATGGGACACACACGGGGACAATTTCAACTGCCTGAAGAAGTATCTGCTGCCGCAGTTTGACAAGGCGTTCTCGGCGCTCATGGAAGACCTGTCTCAGAGCGGACTTCTGGACGAGACACTCGTGATGGTGACCAGTGAGATGGGGCGTATGCCGAAAGTGGGCGACAAGCGCTCCGGCGGAACCGTGGGAGCGGGGCGCGACCACTGGACGGCCTGCATGAGCGTGCTGATGGCGGGTGGTGGCATTCGCGGCGGGCAGGAGGTTGGTGCCACTGATGCGCGCGCGGAGTATCCGAAGGATCGTCCCATCGGCCCTGAGGATGTCGTGAAGACCGTGTATCACGCCATGGGCATCACCAATCTGGACGCCACCGACATGCTGGGGCGTCCCTACAATCTTCTCGAAGAAGGAAAGCCGCTCATGGATTTGTTTGGTTGATGATGCCGCACCTACGGCGCTTTCTGTTTGCCGGATTAATTGCCATACTTACTTTGTTCCCTCTTTGACCTCTGCCGCCATCTCCAGAAGGGCATTCATGATTTTCTCCGAAGCCTGCGGTTCCAGATAGTTGGTGCCGGGCCATGTCTCATAGCCGCCGAGTTCGAAGTGCCGCGGGGTGGGCAGGTAGCCATAGTAGCCGTGCGCGAGTTCGACCATGAAGGAGTGGGCGATGGGGCTGCGCTTTTTGAAGTCGAGACCGATCTCGGCAAAGGTTTCGCAGGGTGATGTGCCGATGCAGATATCGCCGATGCGCAGTGTTTGCACCGGGGCCTTGGTTTCCGGACTGGCCTGGGCGAGCCGCTGAATGCGACCCGCATACACCGTGGCGATGTCGGTTTTACTTTGAATGCGTGGGGCTTTGGCTTCAGTCTCCCTGGCCCAGGTCAGCAACCCGGCATCCACTTTGCGCCACGCGATGCCGAGTTCGCGATAACGCGCATCCAGTGTCGCACTGTTATTCCAGCTTAACTTTGCCACGGCTGAGTTGACCTTGCTGGCGACATCCTTAGCGACGTAACGCATCTGTTCATAGGGCGGCTTGCTTGGGCGCGGCTTGCGGAAGTTGATGTTGTTGATGTCGCCGCTGGTGC
>JAXMIV010000450.1:0-5966 GCA_034377045.1 Prosthecobacter sp.
GCCGCCGCCGGGAGACCATTGTTCGATGGGTGTGCCGCCGACGGAGGAATTGATGATGCCGACGGGCACCCCCAACTTCGCCTTCAGCTCACGCGCGAAGAAATAGGCCAGGGCTGAATCTCCCATGGCGCCACCCGTCAGCAGATCGTTGCGCGTGGCCTTGTGCCAAGTGCCGGAAACATTCAGGGCGGGGGAGTTGACTCCGCCTTTGCGGGTGGTGAACTGACGCACCAGCGGATCATTCGCCGCGGCGAGTTCCTCTTCGTTTTTGTCCACGGTTTGTCCAGGTGCAAAGGTCCAGTGCATGTTCGATTGTCCGGAGGCGAGCCAGACCTCGCCCACCAGCACGTCCCGCAACACGCGCACATCCTCCTTGCCGCGCACCGTGAGTGTTTGCGGCGTACTGCTTGCGGTTAGGGGTGCCAGCTTGATGCTCCACACGCCCTTGGCATCGGTGGTGGTGGTTTGCTTCTGGCCGGCGAACTCGACGGTGATGCTCTCTCCCGCGCTGGCGCTGCCCCAGATGGGAAGAGGTACGTCGCGTTGCAAGACGGCGCCGTCGGAGAACAGCGGCGATAGCTTAACATAACTCCTGATTAGGTGTTTGCCGGCAAGCTGACCCTCGAGCCACGGCGCGACCGTTTCCACCCATAGACGGGCATGCTCACGCAGGCCTTTGCCGCTGAAGTGGATACCCTGGCCGCCGCGTTCGCGCAGATCGCCCGTGAGGGAATCGCTGTCTGGTCCCTCCCGCGCCGCGCCGGATTCCCAGGTCATGCGCTGAGCCAGGCGAATATCCGCCGAGGCGGTGTCATTCGGTCCGTGATAACTCACCTGCGCGACGAACCACGGCGCCTTCGAACCGCTGTCCCGCTGCGAACTGCTGATCAGCGTCTCCAGCAGGTTTTGATAGATGGCGCCCGGCAGCGTGCGATCAGGCAGTTGCTGATTCGCGTCAGATTCACCTTGATGCCAAAGCACGGCGCGGAAGCCATTGGGGCCCAGTGCCTTCATGCGGTTGATGAGGTTATTGTAGATGCCACCCCGGCTCTCATAAGCGACGCGCCCCACCGTGATCGTATTTTGTGTCAGGGTCGGCGGATTGGTGAAGCGCGTGCCGGACGGCAGCCAATCGCGGACGCTGGTGGCTCCCACCCCTGTGGCGACAAATCCCACCGGCACCTTGAAGCGTTCCACCATCGCATCGCCAAAGACGGGAAGAAAGCTGCCGCCGTTGCCGCTGGCGCCGGGCTGCGGATCATTCGCCGGCTGCCACTTGCTGCCGTTGAAGGCCGCGACCTTGCCGGACTGCGGGCTGAGTTTTTCTTCGCCGTGATTGGCGGAGTTCGACTGGCCCGCGACGACGAAGACCTCGCCCACGCCGACGTGCTCAGTAGCGGCTTCGGCGATCGCCTTACTCTGCGCCCAGGCCTTGATCTCGAAACGATACCAGCCACCCGCGGGCGCGCTGAGTTCCGTGCGAAAGGCCGGCACCAGCGGATCGAAGACCACCGGCTGCCACTTGCCGTCGGCGCCCTCTCCCGTGATGCGGGCCAGGATCACCTGCGGCGGCGTTGCGTCCGGAGGCGTCTCCACGTTTCCCGCGATCATGATCTTGCCTTCCTTGGGCGTGCTGCGCTGATAGACCTGATAATCAAGCGGCGCAGTGAGCGTGAGCTTCACGGCCTCCTGAGCCGAGGCTGCCAGGCAGAGAGAAAGGGAGAAAAGTAAGAGGCGCATGCGAGTTTGAAGGTACTCAGTTGCACGCGCGCCTATTTCGCGTGGAATGCAGAGAGTCTCTTTTCACTGACATTATCTCGCCGCCATGCTCCCTTCCGCCGCCCCGTCCTCCCCGCGCCTGGTTTCCCTGGATGCCCTGCGCGGCTTTGACATGTGCTGGATTTTGGGATTGGGCGCGGTGGTGCAAGCGCTGACGCAGCGGTTTGCGCCGGGGGCGGAGATCACCGCGCTGCTCGATACGCAGCTTGAGCATGTGCCGTGGGAGGGATTTCACTTCTACGATCTCATCTTTCCTCTCTTCCTTTTCATCGCGGGAGTGTCGATGGCCATCGCCCTGCCGCGGCGGGTGGAGCGCGGGGGCCGTGGCGCGGCGGTGCGGCACCTGCTGGCGCGGGCCTTGATCTTGGTCGCGCTGGGCATCTTCTTTTCCGGCGGCTTGAGGGACGGCTGGGACAAAATTCGCTGGCTGGGCGTGCTGCAGCGCATCGGCATCGCTTCGGCGTGCGCGGGCTTTTTGTCCTTGTGGCTAAACGGCCGCGCCTTGCTGGCAGTGGTGCTGGCGCTGCTGGGCGGTTATTACCTGCTGCTGGCGTTCGTGCCGGTGCCGACTGTGGGTGCGGGGCATTTCGCCGAAGGCCAAAACCTCACCAATTACTTGGATTCCATCTGGCTGCCGGGCCGCAAGTATGACGGCAACCACGATCCCGAAGGCATTCTCAGCACCTTCCCCGCGATTGCCACGGCGCTGCTGGGCGTGCTCGCCGGGAGGTGGCTCACCGGCGCCGAGCCGAACTCCCGCAAGGTGGCCGTCCTGATCGTCGTGGGCGCGGCCATGATTGGCCTGGGCTGGGCCTGGCACCCCTATTTCCCGATCGTCAAAAAGCTCTGGTCCTCCAGTTTCGTCCTGGTGGCCGGAGGCTGGAGCACCCTGCTGCTGGGCGTCTTTTACCTGGTGGTGGATGTCTGGGGCCTGCGCGCCTGGACCGCCCCCTTCGTCTGGGTGGGCGCCAACCCGATCACCCTCTACGTCTGCGCCGGCCTAGGCTTCTTCCGCGTGATCTCGGAGCGGCTCACCGGCCACCCGGGCAAGGACCTGGCCTGGATCAGCCCCCTCGTCACCTTCCTCCTCATGCTCCTGCTCGCCCGCTGGCTCTGGAAACGCGGCATTTTCATCCGGGTGTGAGTCTCAACTTCCAACTTCCACCGGAAATCCCATACCCGGGAAGTTGGAAGTTGAAGGAAAAGCAGGGGCACGGGCAGGTACAAGCCAGTGGATGAGACTGGTATATTTTTCATACATATATACCCACCTCCCTGCCAACTTCCAACTTCCCACCCCTGGGATTTCCGGTGGAAGTTGGAAGTTTGGCCCGGCCAGCCGCCGTTTACCGGGGATGCGCCTCCTGACCTTGTTCTCTCTGTTCGCCGCCGGTGCCGCCCACGCCGCGCTGGAGCTTCCCGCCCTCTTCTCCGATCATGCCGTGCTGCAGCGGGATCAGACCGTGCCGGTGTGGGGCTGGGCCACCCCAGGGCAGGAGATGACGGTGGCGGTCGCCGGCCAGACGGGAAAGGCCACGGCGGATGCGGCGGGGAAGTGGCGGGTGGATTTGTCCAAGCTGGACGCCCAGGGACCGCAGACGCTGACCGTCACGGCAGGCCAGGAAACCAAGACCATCCAGGACGTGCTGATCGGCGAGGTGTGGCTGGGCTCGGGACAATCGAACATGGCGATGCAGGTCAGCCGGGCGAAGGACTACGAGAAAGAGCAGGCAGCGGCCAATTTCCCGCAGGTCCGCATGTTTGTGGAAAAGAGCGGGGCTTCCCCCACCGCGAAGGATCGCGCCACCGGCACGTGGGTGGTCTGCACGCCGGAAACCGTGGGTGCCTTTTCGGCCACAGCCTACTTCTTTGGCCGGGAAATCCATCAGGCCTTGCAGGTGCCGGTCGGGCTGATCAACTCGTCCGTCGGGGGCACACCGATTGAGTCCTGGATCGCGGCGGACGTGCAGAAAGCGCAGCCGGAACTGAAGGGCTTCTTTGCGGGCCAGGAGCGCCTGAACAAGGCCTTTGATCCGGTGCAGGCGAAGGCGGTCTACGAGAAACAACTCGCGGCCTATAAGGGAGCGGCGAAGAAGGCAAAGGCGGAAGGCAAACCTGCGCCGCGAGCCCCGCGCGACCCCATCGCCACCCGGGAGCGCAAAGGCGATATCGGCGGCCTGTTCAATGGCAAGATCGCCCCGCTGATTCCCTACGCCATTCGCGGCGCGCTTTGGTATCAAGGGGAGGCGAACAGCGTGCCGGAGAAGGCGCCCTTTTACCAGCACCACCTGGCGCTGCTGGCGAAGGATTGGCGCGCCCGCTGGGGTTATGAGTTCCCCATCGCCTGGGTGCAACTGCCGAACTACAAGAGCAGCCGCGGTGAGGGCTGGATGCGTGTCCGTGAGGGCGAGATGAAGGCGGTGCAAAGCGTGCCTCACAGCGGCATGGCGGTGACTCTGGACATCGGTGACGAAAAGGACATCCACCCCAAGAACAAGCAGGAGGTGGGGCGGCGGCTGGCATTGTGGGCGCTGGGCAGCATTTATGGCAAGGAAGCCTTCAGCCTGCCCCTGCCGGTGAAGCATGAGGTGAAGGATGGCGCCGTCGTGGTGACGCTGAGTGAGGCGTGTCTCTACAAAAGCAACAGCGCCGAGACCGGCTTTGTCGTGGCTGGCGCGGACAAGGCCTGGCATCCGGCCAAGGTGACGCTGAAAGGCAAGACCCTGGTGATTTCCAGCAAGGATGTTACCGAACCCGTTGCCGCGCGTTATGCCTGGGAGGAGATGCCCGCCGTCACCCTTTGGAACAAACAAGGGGTACCGGTGACGCAGTTCCGCACGGACGACTGGTGACACTGCTTTTTCGGATGCCTAACATAAAATACGGCAAGATGATGGGTTGGCTGGTGCTCGCGCTACTTTTGGTTAGCGCGGCGCCGGAGCGAAAGGTGCGGGCGGAACTGGCGCCGGCGCCACTACGTTCGGGGACCACGCTGGAGGAGCAGCGCCAACTGCTGATCAATGCCGGTGAATACAAGATCCAGGCGGAGGCGGGCACGCAATCCCTGTCCCTGCGCTCCCTGCAAAGGGTGAAGCTGATCCGCCGCCTGCAAAGCGCCGAAAACGAGGACGTGAAGGTCGAGGACTTCGCCGAGGATGTGGCCTTTTATGGCGCCGCGCCGCCGCCGCCGAATGAAAAGTTGGGCATCCTCAATCAAACCCATCTGCACGCGCGCAAACTGAAGGGCCAGTGGCTGTATGAGTTGCAGGAACAGAAGCCCAGCGCCGAACACGCGGCCGCCCTGGTAAAACTGGCCTGGATGACCAGCGCACTCGAACTCGCCGCCTTGGGTATCGGCACACAGCTGCGCACCACGGGTGAGACGTGGAAGACCGACTTCCCGGCGCCGCGTGGCAAGAACCGCGAAACCGCCGTGCTTTCCGACTATCAATGCACCCTCGAAAGCGTCGAGGAAATCCAGGGGGAGAAAACCGCGCGCATCGCCGTCCAGGGGAAAATTACTCTCGAACAACCGACCTACAAGGGCGCGTCGGAAGTCACCTTCAAAGGCCACGTGCTGCGCCGGCTCAAGGACAAGGTGGATGTCGAAACCAAGCTGGAAGGCAACGTTTCCTTCACCGGCCCCGTCACCGCCGCCGGCAAACCCGCCACGGTTGCGATGAAGCTGCCCTACGTCGGCCTGCGGACCTTGCGGATCGTGCCGCGGTGAGGGGGGATTGACGTCAAGGAGTCGTTTGCGGCCCTTCGACGGTATCAAAGTCATGTCCGGCCAACAGGCGTGGCTGCACGTCGATGGCGACGATGGTCTCATCGGGCGCGCGGATAAAATTGCGATCGTGGGTATCGGCGAGCTGCACACCGTCAGCCCGCTCCCACAGCATCGTGCTGGTGTTGTAAGTAAAGCCGAGTCCGCCCAGGAAGCCTTCGATCTCGGCCGCCGTCGGAATGAACCGCGTGGGATGCGGCTGGATGTAGCTTTGCGAGGTGACGATGCTCGTGCCGTCCGTCCTCGACCACATGCCTTCAAACACGACATCATCGCCAAAGATGCGATTGCTCAGTCTCAGCCGGCGGAGGTAGCCGCCGGGCGTGTAGTAGCCAAACTGGCCGAACCCCGCCTGGCCGGGGAAAGTGGATTTCCAAAATCACCTAGCACCAGGAGCGTG